>CAZEJA010000046.1:0-12276 GCA_964512215.1 uncultured Planctomycetaceae bacterium | reverse complement strand
TTCCACATTCATCATTCCTTCGACATTCAGCATTCTGCATTCTGCATTTCAAGCCCTGTTTACGAGGCAGTTCCCAACGGCGGGACCGTCCCCATTCTGCGATCAGCAACAGCCCTTGCCTTCGGCGGCCTGGCGGGCCTCTTCGTAGAACATCTTGACGGGGGCGCCGCCCATGGCGACAGCGCACCAGACGGCTTCGTCGATCTGCTCCTGGGTGATGCCCAGCTTGCGGGCGGCGCCGAGGTGGTGCGTGATGCACGGCCCGCAGCGGGCGAGCACGACGAGCGCGAGATTGATCAGTTCCTTGGTCTTCGCGTCGATGGCGCCGCCGGCGGCCGTCGCTCGCATCATCGCGCCGAAAGCCTGGGCGGCATCGCCCGAGTCACCCGTTGCGGCGGCCGGGCAGCAGTCGGCATCGGCCGAGGGGGCCTGCCCGTGTCCGCCCGCACAGCACTCGCCGGGCTTGGCGTTCTTGGCTGCTCCGTTTGGCATGTCGTCGGTCTCCTGTTTCGTTACCAGTGCGGCCGGCACGTTCCCGGCGCCCGCCGTCACCGCAATCTGTCCGCTGGATTCGCTCACGATCTTCCCGACCGTGATCGCGTCCGTCCCGCGAGACGCCAGTGCCGCGAGCAGCGCTTCGTGTTTGCCTTCGGGCACGGCAATCAACAGCCCGCCCGAGGTCTGGGCGTCGAAGCCCAGCAGCACGCGCACCTCCTCCACGCCCTCATCGACACGGATGTCGTCGGCGACGTACTCCCGGTTGCGTTCGACCGCGCCGGGGATCACGCCGTCCGCGAGCGCCTCGAGGGCGCCGTCGAACGCCGGCAGCACGTCGGCGTAGATCTGTGCGGTTACGCCCGAGTGCCTCAGCATGCTGATGAGGTGCCCGAACAGCCCGAAGCCTGTCACGTCGGTGCAGGCGGATACGCCCACCTCGGTCATCGCCTCGGCGGCGGCCTTGTTCAGCGTGGCCATCGAGGCCTCCGCGGCGGCCAGGCCCTTCTCATCGGTCCGCCCGATCTGTCGGGCGAAGTTCAGCACGCCCACCCCGAGCGACTTGGTCAGTACCAGCACGTCGCCGACGGCGGCATGCCCGTGCTCGACCGCGTCGGCGTCGATGGTGCCCGTGATCGCGAAGCCCAACTTGATCTCCTGGTCCTTGATGCTGTGCCCGCCGATCAGGGCGCAGCCGGCCTCGCCGAGCACCTCCATCGCCCCGGCCATCATTTCGTACATGATCTGCCCGTCGAGCGTCTCGGAGGGGAAGCCCAGAATGCTCAGGGCGGTGTGGGGGACGGCGCCCATCGCGTAGATGTCGGACAGGCAGTTGGCGGCGCAGATCCGCCCGAAGGTGCGCGGGTCGTCGACGCAGGGGGTGAACACGTCGACCGTCTGGACGAGCGTGGCCCCGTCCGCGAGGCGGTAGACGCCCGCGTCGTCGCCCGCGGGGATGCCGCTCAGCACGGCCGGGTCGGTCACGTCCGGCAGGCGGGCGAGGACGTGCTCGAGGTCGGTGGGGGAGATCTTGGATGCGCACCCGGCGTTGTGCACGAGTTCGGTCAGGCGCACCGATCCCGGTTCGACGGGGTCGGGGCGGTCGCCCGAGCAGGGACAGAGGCCCTGCTCCGTGAACACGTCACAGGGACACGGACGGCGCGGATCGCAGATGCAGTGACCGAGCTTCATCGATCGCTGCATGATGCGGCGTCGCTTTGCGGCGTCAACTTTCGGCATCCGACGGTCCTTTCCCGCCGGCCCCTGCCTCCGGCGGGCACGCAGGGACCGGTCAGTTGATCGTGAACGTCGCTTTCTTGATGTCGGCCTTGAACGGGCTCGGGTCGTACGTCAGAACGGCCGTGAACGTTCCCGTCAGGTCGGTCGGCACACGCCATGTGTGCGAGCAGGTGAAGCCTCAACCATACTCCAGCTTGGCCTTGTAGACGCTCGCGCCCGACGAGTCGAGGATCTCCACCTGCGGCGCCGGCGGGCGCCCGCCTTTCTCGGTCGTCAGGCTGTCGACCGACGTGCCGGCTGCATCCGTCATCGCCAGGTTCATCCGCACCTGTCCCTTGCGGACGGAGACGGCTACCGTCGCCTGCAGCGGCGTGCCGGCCGGCAGGGACGCCGCCTTGCCGCCCGCGACGTTGATCATCTTCGCCTTGCCCGTGTACAGCTCGCGCCGCCCGCACATGAGCTGCGCCTTGCCGTCGCCGCTTTCCGAGTAGTTCGCCAGTGCGTACGTCCCGGCCGGCACGGACACCGCGCCGCCTTGCGAGGAGACGCTCAACACGTTCTTCTCGCCGATCAGCATGGCCGACCACTTCTTGGCGCCGCAGTCGACCGTGCCGGTCTTGAGCTTCAGTGCTTTGGCGGTGACCTTCTTGCCGTTCTTCGACACGGTCACGCCGTACCACTTGCCGCCGACCAGCACGGGCTGGCCGTAGTGGGCCGTCACCGTGCTTCCGTCGCCTGTGTCGACCTCGATGGTGTCGCCGCTGATCATGCCTTTCTGCGGGCCCCACTGGACCTTGCCGTCCGCCAGCTTCACCTTCGGCGCGTCGGTCAGGCGCAGGTTGCCCGTGCCGTCCATCAACTGGACGGAGCAGGTCTTGCCGCCGAAGTCGCACTCGCCCTTCGCGCCGGTGCTCGTCATGAGGTAGGCATACCGCGACTTGCCGCGCTTGTAGTACATGCCCTGCACGGCGACGGGGATGGTCCGCCCGTCGACGGTCGCCTGCAGCGTCGTCGGGCCGAACGTGGCCTGGAAGTTGTCGCTCTTCGTGTTTCCCTGCTGCCGCAGCACCAGCGGGACGACGAGCTTCTTGTCCGCGAACGTCGCCTTGCCCGTGAAGTCCAGGCGGATCACGTCGGGCGCCGTCGCATCGGCCTTCGAGGCGTCGACCATCCCGTGGATCACGGTCTGGCCGGTCGTGAACTTCACGACCGTGGCGTTCTCGTTGACGGCGCCGGCCTCGGCGGCAGGTTCGGTGAAGCCCTCCCCGCGCGCGTACATCCGCTGGTAGGGCGACTGTTGCTGCGGCGAGCCCGCGATGGGCGTCAGATCTCCCGCCCACGCGGCCCCCGAGACCGCCAGCACGATGCAGAGACATGTGATTCGCCTGGTCATTTCGCTTCTCCTTCGAGGAACGAGGGATTTGGCGCATATTATACCTGAGGAAAGACGCCTCCGCGAGAAGGAATCTCTCCTCGCATCTGTGTTCTCGCCCGGACTAGAGTTGCTCTTTCGCGGCCGCCCCGGGGGTGCGGCGATTGCCGGACCGGACGGTCCAGCGGACGGTGTCGAAGTAGTCCAGCAGGGGGACGGCGAACTTCCGGCTGACGCCGAGAGCATCGCGAAAATCCATGGTCGTGAACGCCCCGGCGGCGCGGAACAGCTCCAGCGCGACCTGCCGAGCGGCGTCGACGGCGTCGGCGTGCATGATGACCTTCTCGTCCAGCCGCAGGGCCCGCCCTTGATCGCTCAGCAGGCGGACCATCTCGTCGAGGTGCTTGGGCGTGATCCGCAGCGACGCAGCGAGGTCCCCCGGTAGGGGGGGAGCGAGGTGGGCCTCTCGCAATGTCGACTCGATCCGCTCGCACAGGGCGGCGTCTTCGTCGGACAGCTTCAGGCCCCGCCCGGCCAGGGCGATGACCTTCTCCGCCCGCTCGACGGCGCCGGCGCCCTCGAGCTGCGCGAGGGCGAGGTCGAACACGCCGCGGGGGGCTTCGACGGTCTTCGACAACTCGGCTGCCTCCATGCCCAGACGCGTCGGGTTGGCGTCGTGGAACGTCGTCAGGCTTTCGTGGATGCGATCGGCGGCGCCGGCGACGACGTCGCGATGCACGAAACCGCCCGAGGACACTCGCACCGCCACGCCGTCGGCGGTGATCTGCTCCAGCAGTTCGCCCACGCGGTCGGCGGGCATCTGCGCCCGCCCGGCCAGCTCCGCCGCGCTTATGCCCTCGCCCGCTTCCTTCAGGACGACCCCGCACCAGTCGGCCGGCGCGTCCAGCGCGTCCCGCCGCGCGCCCAGCGCTTCCAGCGTCCACGGGCGATTGCGGCGCAGGCGGATGTTGCTCGCGCTCAGCACGCGCCCGCCGCCCAGCGTAGTCACCGTCCCGCCCGCCAACTTGGCCATGCCCGCGCGAATCACGAACCGCTCGCCCGGCGCGACCGGCAGCGGGTCGACCAGGCGCATCTGCACGAGTTGCGACCCGCCGGGCTCGAGGGGGCGCCCCTCCAGCATCGCGACGTGCGCCATCGCCTCGCCCGTGCCCACGTGCAGGTGGACCTCGGCGTAATCGGCCAGCGGGCGCGGCACGGAGCCCAGCAGGTGCAGGTCGGCCTCGAACATGTGGACCGCCTCCAGCGTCTCGCTCGCGCACAGCACCTTGCCGCGGTCGATCCTGTCGGCGTCGACGTCGGCCAGGTTGATCGCGACACACTCGCCCGCCCGCGCGACGTCGGACGCCTCGCCGTACACCTCCAGTCCGCGGACGCGCCCGGTTTGCCCGCCGGGCAGCAGGCGCAGGCGGTCGCCCTTGTGGATCTGCCCGGTGGTCGGAATGCCCGAGACCACCGTGCCGAAGCCCTTGATGCCGAAGCCGCGCTCGATCCACAGGCGAAACAGCCCCTCCTCCGGGCGCTGTTCGCAGGCGGCGACGGCTTCGTTCATCGCGGCGAAGAATCCGTCGAAGCCCTCGCCCGTGATGTTCGAGATCGGGCAGATCGCCGCCCCCTCCAGGAACGTGCCCCGCACGAACTCCTGCACGTCGTCGGCCGCCAGGCGGCGCATCTCCTCGTCGACCATGTCGATCTTCGTCAGTGCCACCAGCCCGCGCCGCACGCCCATCAGCGTCAGGATGTCCAGGTGCTCGCGCGTCTGGGGCATCACCCCGTCGTCGGCCGCCACCACGAGTATCACCACGTCCACCCCGTGCGCCCCGGCCACCATGTTACGGATGAAGTTCACGTGCCCGGGCACGTCGACGATCCCGACGATCCGCTCATCCCGCATTCGACACGGCGCGAAGCCGAGTTCAATCGTCAGCCCGCGCTGTTTCTCTTCATTCAGGCGGTCCGTATCGCACCCGGTCAACAGCTTGACCAGCGCCGTCTTGCCGTGGTCCACGTGCCCGGCCGTTCCCAACATGATGTTCTTGCGGGTTTCGGTCATGGGAGAAAGCGATTAGCGATTAGCGAACAGCGATTAGGGAACGGCAAGACAGCAACGACAGACGTCGGGAGCGGAGGGTTGGGGCATTGGTCATTGGGTACTTGGTCATTTCGCCGCAATCCGTCCGACGGCCTTCGCAATCGCGGACACTTGCTTGTCGGTGATCGTTCGCGCATCTAACAGTATCCGCTCGTCTTCGATGCGGCTGAAGATGCAGGCTTCGTCCATGCGGAGGCGGTGGGCGAGGTCGGCGGGCTTGAGGCCTTCTACGGTCAGCGCGACGGCGAAGGTGGGAAGCTGCTCCATGGGCAGCGAGCCGCTTCCGAGATAGCCGACGGTTTCGACGACGTCGGTCTGCGCGCCGGCGGCGGCCTTGCCGATGGCGGTCGCGAGTTTGCGGGCGCGCTTCTTGAGCGCCTCGGGTGTCGCGGCGAGCATGCGGTAGGTCGGGTGCATTTCGGCGAGTTTCTCCGGGTCGCGGAACAGGTGCAGCGTCCGCTCCAGCGCCATCAGGCAGGTCTTGTCCGCTCGCATCGCTCTGGTCAGCGGGTGTTTGCGGATGCGGTCGATCAGGTCGCGCCGCCCGACGATGATGCCGCCCTGCGGTCCGCCGATGAGCTTGTCGGCGCTGAACAGGACGATGTCGGCGCCGGCGGCGATCGACTCCTGCACGGTGGGCTCGTGCGGCAGGCCGTACGCTTCCAGGCCGACCAGCGCCCCCGCCCCGAGGTCGTCGACCACGATCAGCCCGCGCGAGTGCCCCAGTTCGGCGAGTTCCCCTACGGGCACTTCCTTCGTAAAGCCCGTGATGCGGTAGTTGCTCGGGTGGGCACGGAACAGGACGGCTGTCTCTTCGGTGATCGCATTCTGGTAGTCGCGCAGGTGCGTGCGGTTGGTGGCGCCGACCTCGATCATCCTCGCGCCGCTCCGGGCCATCACGTCCGGCAGGCGGAAGGCGCCGCCGATCTCGATGAGCTGCCCCCGCGAGACGATCACGTCCTGGTCCGCCGCCAGGGCGGCCAGCACGATCAGCGTCGCGGCCGCGTTGTTGTTGACGACGGTCGCCGCCTCCGCGCCGGTCAGTTCGGTGAGGATGTACTCGACCCGCCCGTCGCGTTCGGATCGCTGCCCGCTCTCGCGGCAGATCGCGAGCGTCACGTAGCCCTTGAGTTCCTCTGTCATCGAGTCGACCACGCATTCCGGCAAGACCGCACGCCCCAGGGCGGTGTGCAGGATGATGCCCGCGGCGTTGATCGCCCCGCGCAGATGCGGCGCCGTCCGCTCGTCGAGCCGTTGGCGGGCCCATTCGAGGACGAACTCCGGCGTGACGTGCGCCGCCCCGCAGCGCCCGCCCTCGTCGGCGAGAATCTGCCGACGCAGTTCATCGACGGCGTCGCGGATGCACGTGGTCACGAGCGTTCGCGGGGAGTCGGCCAGCCACGCCGCGGCCGTCGGGCTGTCCAGCAGGTCCGACACCGAGGGAATCTTGCGGAGAAGCTCTTGCTTGATGTTTGCGGCCATGGGGTTCTCCCGGGATCGTGGTTCGCAGATCATACCGCGCCGCCGCGGCGCGACAAAGCCCCGCCCGGCGGAGAAAAAAAGTGAAGCGCAGATGCTGGCGGAACGTCTTGGTCGGTGGTAAGGTTGTGCATTCTCTAACGAACTGTGGTAAAGGCTCCATGCGATCATGAAACCGGCCCCACAACTTGATCTGGTGCGGACGGCATACGCTTCCGTGCTGGAGTCCGGCTGAGCGCCGCTGACGAGGCGCTCATGGCGGGCGCCACTTCACTGTCAGACGATGCGACGGACTCCGTAAACCGCCCCCTGCCGCCCCGGCCGGGGCGGCAGAGGAGCGTGCGTGAAACGACACCCCATCCATCAGCCTGAACCCCGAGAGGGGCTGCAGCCTCCTTCCCTTGTGCTTCCATCGTTCGATCGCCATGCGCCGCGCGGCGCGCGGGGGATCGATGTATCCGTTTCGTCCACTTGTCAGGAGAACCGAACATGAAATCCATCGAAGACGTCGGCCTGTCCAACGTGCAGGCCGTCTACGACGGGCCCGAAGGCGATCTGTGGGAACTGGTCATGGGCGAGCAGATTCACATCGGCGGGTTCGCCTCGTCGACGGATCTCGCGGAGAAGGCGGGCATCGCCGCGGGCACGAGCGGCGTGGACCTGTGCTGCTGCAACGGCGCGGGCATGCGGTTCCTGGTCCGCTTCCGCGAGGTCGCGAAGATGACCGGTGTCGACGCGACGGAGACGGTCGTCACTCGCGGGCAGCAGCGCAACGAGGCCGAAGGCCTTGCCGACAAGATCAGCATCGTCCAGGCGGACGTCACCGACAGCGGCCTGCCGGACGGCGAGGCGGACTTCGTCTGGGGCGAGGACGCCTGGTGCTACGTCGTCGACAAGCCGAAGCTCATCGCCGAAGCCGCCCGCCTGGTCAAGCCCGGCGGGACGATCGCGTTCACCGACTGGGTCGAGGGCGAGGGCCTCAGCGAGGAAGAAGCCGCGCGTTTCCTGGCATTCATGAAGTTCCCGAACATCGAGAGCATCGAGGGCTACTCCACGCTGCTGACCGGGGCCGGCTGCGACATCGTCCACGCCGCCGACACCGGCCGATTTGCGCCGCACGTGGACCTGTACCTGAACATGCTCAACATGCAGCTCACGTACGACGCGTTGAAGATCATCGGTTTCGACGCGGAGTTGATGGGCGCGATGGGCGGCGAGATGCAGTTCATGCAGGGCCTCGCCCACGAAGGCAAGATTGCGCAAGGACTGTTCGTCGCGACCAAGCGGTAGCGAGCGGGACTGATGCGGATGTACGTAGGGAAAGGAGAACCGCAATGAGACGAACGATTCATTTGGCCGTCCTGCTCTTCGCCGCGGGGGCAGCGCCCGTGATGGGGGCGGAACCGGCAAGGGACACGGCGGAGAGTTGGCTGGATCTGGGCAGGACATTGGCGGTCGACGATTCGAAGGCTTCGCCCGACACGGCGCCGGGAGACACCACGTCCGATGCGCCGGATGCCAAAGAAGCCGAGGGCGAGGAGCACCACGCCTGCAAGGGCCCGCCGATTCCGTTTCACTGTATCGAAGGCTATTCGGGCGGAGCCATCACGACGATGGGGTACATCTGCAACCGCTGCCAGTGCGGCTGCGGGGGCGCGCACTACCGTCCGCCCAGCGTCTCGTACAGTTGGATGAACATCGGCAGCAAGAATCTGCACACGATCGCGGTGACGCAGTCATGGCTCGGGCGGTTCGAGTTTGGGTATGCGGTCAACCGCCTGTCGATCGGGTCGCTTCGCAACGACATCATGAAGGCCACGGGCATCCCGGTCCGCAAGGCTGTCTACCTGCACCACTTCAACTTCCGGGCGAACATAATCCCGGAGAACAGCTTCGACCTGCCCCTGCCGGCCATCACGTTCGGTGTGCACTTCAAGTACAACCACGGTGTCGAGAACCTCGACCGGAAGCTGGGCGGGGCGCTGTCGTCGATCGGCTACAAGAGCAACTGCGGCGTGGACTACACGCTGACGGCCAGCAAAATGTTCCCGAAGCTCGCCTTCGGGCGCCCGGTGATCCTAACGGGCGGCCTGCGCTTCACGAAAGCGGCGCAGATGGGCCTGCTGGGTTTCGGCGAGGACTGCCGCATGTTCTTCGAGGGCAGCGTCTGCTGCATGCCGACGGACTGGCTGGTGCTGGGCTACGAGTTCCGCCAGAAGGACAGCCCCTACGACCAGTTCTCCGCCGTCCCCGGTCTGGTTGGCAAGGAGGACAACTGGCACGCCTTCTCGGCAAGCTGGATCGTCAACAAGCACCTGACGATCTCCGCGCTGTACGGTCTGACGGGCAACGTCGTCAACGCCTGGTCCGACACGACGCTCGGATTGCAGGTGAAGTACGAGTTCTGATTGCGGTAGACTGTTGACTGCCTGGGGTCGCCGGGGGGGCGGCCCCGGGCGGATTTACCCGACGGGACGAACCTGCTACGGAGGCGGCGATGAGCGAATGCTGCGGAAAGAAGGATGGCGCCGCGGAGGCGACGGCGGACTGTCCGCTGACGTGGTTCGAGGACATGATCGGGCACTGCCTGGACTACGCCGAACAGGCGAAGCAGCAAGGGCGCCCGGTCATCGGAATCCTGTGCGAGTTCACGCCGCGGGAGTTGATCTTCGCGGCTGGCGGCGTGCCCGTCTGTCTGTGCGGGGGGTCGCAGGCGACGATTCCCGCCGCCGAGCAGCACCTGCCCGCCAACCTCTGTCCGCTCATCAAGTCGACCTACGGCTATCACGTGGAGAAGGCCAACCCGTTCCTGGAGATGGCCGACCTCGTGGTGGCCGAGACGACGTGCGACGGCAAGAAGAAGATGTACGAGTTGATGGCCGAGACGCGGGAGATGTTCGTGCTGGAGCTTCCGCAGAAGGCCGACGACGCCGACGCGATGGCACACTGGGTGGCGGAGCTGCGGAAGTTCCGGGCGGACCTCGAGCGCCGCTTCGGCGTGGAGATTACGGATGAGAAGCTCCGCGAGGCGATCCGGCAGATGAACCGCGAGCGGTCGCTGCGGCGGGCACTGGCCGAGACGATGCAGGCGGACCTGCCGCCGCTGACGGGCAGGCAGTTGCTGGAACTCAAGAGCAGCATCTCGTGCATCCCCGCGGATCTGGAGCAGTATGAGAGAGCGCTGGCGATGGTGTCGGGCGCGTCGGGCGAGGGCGCGAGCGACGGCGTTCGCGTGCTGATGACGGGCGTGCCGATGGCGCACGGGTCCGAGCGGGTGCTGGATATCATCGAGGACTGCGGCGGACACGTCGTGGCGCTGGAGAACTGCAGCGGCATCAAGCCGGTCGCGGAGGATGTCGACGAGAACGCAGCCGATCCGCTGGTCGCGATTGCGGAGAAGTACTTCCACCTTCCCTGTTCGGTGATGACCGCCAACGACCGGCGGCTGGACCTGCTGCGGCAGTTGGCAGGCGATTATCGCCCGCAGTGCATCGTGGACCTCGTCTGGCAGGCGTGCCTGACGTACGACGTGGAATCGCACCGCGTCCGGAAGCTGTGCGAGGACGAGCTGCACCTGCCGTACCTGCGAATCGAGACGGACTACTCGCCGTCGGATTCGGCGCGGATCGCGGTCCGCGTCGAGGCGCTGTTCGAAACGGTTCGGGGCGCAGGCGGCTAGGGCATGAAGACCATCGGGTACACCTGTCCGTTCGTCCCCCCGGAGTGGATTGCCGCGCACGGTCTTTCGCCGGTCCGCCTGGTTCCGGACGGCGAGGCGGCGCCGGTGCGGATGGGCCTGTGCCCGTACGCCCGGGGTTTGGGCGGCGCGGCGGCCGGGCGGGACGATCTGGACGCGGTGGTCGTGACGACCGTCTGCGATCAGATGCGGCGCCTGGCCGAGCGGGTCGCGGACGAGGGGACGCCGACGTTCCTGATGCACGTGCCCGCGACGTGGCAGACACCCGCGGCGCAGCGCCTGTACATGGAGGAGTTGCGGCGGCTGGGGCGGTTCCTGGTTGCCCGCGGCGGCGAGCCGGACGATGCGAAGCTGGCCGAGACGATGCGGGCCTACGATGATGCGAGACGGGAGTTGCTGGACGCGCGCGACCGCCTTCCGGCCCGGCGTTTCGCGGAGGCCCTCACCGAGGTCGCTTCGGGGCGGCCCTTCGAAACCTCGTCGGAGACGCAGCCCACCGGCGGCGTGCCGCTGGCGCTGGTGGGCGGGCCGCGGCGGCAGCGGGATCTGGAGATCTTCGACCTGGTCGAGCGATTCGGCGGGCGCATCGTGCTGGACGCCACCGAAGGCGGCGAGATGACGCTGCCGGCGGCCTTCGAGCGGGATCGCATGCGGGACGATCCGCTCGGAGAACTGACCCGGGCCTACTTCGGCAGCATCCCGCACGCGTTCCGCCGTCCGAACGATATGCTGTATGAGTATCTCCGGCGGGAGCTTGTCGAACGCGGCGCGGCCGGCGTTCTGTACTGTCGTTTCGTCTGGTGCGACACGTGGGCGGGCGAGCTGGGACGTCTGAGCGAGTGCACGGACCTGCCGGTGCTGCACGTGGAGGTCGGCGACGACGACCACGCCGCCGCCCGCACGGCCTCGCGCATCGAGGCCTTTCTGGAAACGCTGCGATGACATCGACGCCCGAGCAGATCACGCTGACGCAGTGGGACGAGCGATACGAAGCGCTCGCGGCCGGCGGTCTGCGCGAGGCGTCCTACGGCGGGCCGCTGGGGCGGCACGTCCGCGACGGCGATTTCCGCCTCCGCAAGCTGCGGTACGACTCGTCACCGGCGGCGCTGCGCCTGTGGAACTTCCTGCTGACCGAGGAGGAACGTCTCCACGAGGCGCGGGCGGCGGGCGGGAAGATCGTCGGCGCGATGAAGGACCTGGGCACGGTGCCCGTGATGGCCTACTCCCTGCCGGACGTGGCGGCGTTCTATCCGGACGGGGCGTGGTGGATTCCGTGCGTGATGGAGCACAGCGCCGGGCTGCTGGACGTCGCCGACTCCCTGGGTATCGACGAGTCGTTCTGCCCCGTGCGGGCGATGCTCGGGGCGTTCGTCACCGAGGCGCATTTCCCCCGCCCGGACCTGCTGACGTGCAGCGTGGGCGCAACGTGCGACGACTTCTCCGCGATCGCCCAGCGCCTCGAGGCGCTCGGGCATCCGATTCTGTGGTGGGAGATGCCGCACCGCCGCACCGCCGAGGCGGGCGAGCAGGCGGTGGAACTGCCGGGGGGCTTGCGGGCGCCTGCCGACCAGGTGGCGTTCGTGCGCAGCGAGCTGCAGCGCGTGCGCGAGGCGCTGGCCGATCTGGCGGGAGCGACATTGGACGATACGGCGCTGGCCGAGGGCATCCGTTCGGCCAATCGCATCCGGCGCCTGCTGCGCGAGCTGCGCCGTCGCGCGTTCACGGCGGCGACCTGCCCGATGCCCGCGCTGGAGATGCTGATCGGGTACAAGAGAGTCTTGTAGGACGGATCTGCAGCATCATGCGGTGCTTGGGAGGCGCTCATGTCCGTGGCTGTCTACGACGAGATCTGGGACCAGTTCGTGTGCCAAGATCGCATCGCCG
>CAZEJA010000045.1:0-12391 GCA_964512215.1 uncultured Planctomycetaceae bacterium | reverse complement strand
CCCGTCGTCGGCCGCGTTGTCTTCGACAACCGGCTCCGGCTCGGGGGCGGGAGCAGGTGCCGCCGTCTTCGCGTCGGCGAGGGCGTCGAACATTGCCTTCTCGGCCTCGCTCAGCGCCGCGACCTGCTCCTGGGCTTCCTCGTCGGTCGAGTTCGGATCGAGCCCGAGCGACTCCAGGTACTGTCGTTGCATCTTGTTCATGAGTCTCGCTCCTTCGTGGATTCCTGCCGCGACTCCGTTCGCGGCGCCGAGTGATCGTTGTGACAGCGGCACCCGCCGAGCTTGTGCTCGCGCCGTCCCGCCGGTTCCGTTCTGCATCTCCGCCACGACCTCGTCGAGGGACCGGATCCCGTCGACCAGGCCGAGCTGTTGCGCGTGCACCCCCACGTGGACCCGCCCGTCGGCCAGTTTTTCGACCCGTTGCCGGTCCCATCCCCGCCCCCGGGCGACCGCGTCGACGAACGTCTCGGCGAGCTGGTCGACCGTCCGCTGAAATTCCTTGATCTGCGAGGACGTGACTTCCGCTCCCGCGACCCCGTCGCCCTTGTGTTCGCCGGCCTTGATGACGTGGACCTTGATGCCGCGGTCCTCGGCCATCTTCGACAGGTCGTCGACGACCAGGTACACGCCAATGGATCCCACCATCGCGTCGACGTCGGCGTAGATCGCGTCGGCCTGGCTGGCCGCGCAGTACGCCCCGCTCGCGCCCAGGTCCGAGATGTAGGCCACGACGCGCTTCGACTGCCGCGCCTTGTAGATCGCGTCGGCCAGGTCGCTCACGCCCGCGACAGTCCCGCCCGGCGAGTCGATCCGCAGCAGGATGCTCTTGACCTTGCGGTCCTTCGTCGCCGCCTGGATCTGCGCGGCCATGTCCTGCATCGTGGCCCCGCCGAAGATCATCTGCCAGATCGTGGGGTGTTTGGTCAGCACGCCGGCGATGTCGATCACCGCCACGCCGCGATTGACCGCGTACTTCTCCGGCGCCGAGTCCCGCCCGGCCGGCCCCAGTTTGGCCAGCAGGCCGTCCCCGAGCGAAATCTGCTGTTCCGTCGCTGCCGAGTGCAGGTTCGCCAGGGCCGTCCGTAGATGTGGCTCGGACGCCGCCCAGAACACGTCGCTGGCTTTGAGTTTCGGCATCGGTCAGCTCTCCTCGTCCTCGTCGTCCCCGCCGGCAGGCACGGCCACGGCCGCCTGCTCGCCCTTCATCCACTTGGGCGCCACGTGACGGCCCTCCGCGTATTCCTTCTCGTCCCCTCGCTGGTCCAGTGCCTCCCGCCAGTCCCCGCCAACGGTATTCTTGACTTCCCGCAGGTTGGTCACCCCGTCTTCCAGCGCCATCCGCGTCGCGGTCGCCTGGTTCTTGGGATCGACCCACGGCTTGGGCGGCCCCTGCCAGTCGTCGTCGAGGTACGCCATCATGAGGTCCGTCGACTCGAAGAACCCCGGCGCCTCGACCAGCCCCTGCAGGACGGCCCGCACCTTGAACGCCTCGCGGATCGGCCGGCACCACAGGTTGACCATGAGGTTGTGCACGATCGGGTCGCACTGCCGGTCCACTTCCAGGGCCCCCTGCCGCTGGCTGGAAAAGTTGCCTTCGTGGAAGCTCCGCGTCAGGTGCGCCCCGTCGAGCCCCCCGCCGGCCGCGATCTCATCGGCGGTCCGCTTCATGTACGGGTCGTACTGCGAGCCGGGCCGCTGCGGGTTGAGGACCTCCAGGTACCGGCCGTGCCCCAGGTCCGGGTTCATCCCCGGCTCGACGATGATCTCCGCGTTGCCCTTCGCGTCGGTGCGGTCGTCGCCGCTCGGCGCTGCCCCGCCCCAGTTCCCGCCGCTGCCGCTGCCGCCGTACCACTGGTCGTACCGCACCTGCACGCCGATGCAGGCCTCCATGCGTTTCGCGAACGCCTCGGCCATGCGGTATCCCCGGCGCTGGTAGATGTCCTCGAGGATGGCGTGCATCCACGTCGCCCCGTGCGTCGCCCGGACCCGGTCCTGGCGGAACACGTGCATCACGCGGGACGCGTCGATCCTCGTCGACCCGGCGTTGTACTGGTCGTACGGGTGATCGCCGCTGTAGACCCAGTAGGCCACGGGCGCCCCGTCGGCGTCGATCTCGACGCCGCCGTATACGCGGTTGCCCGTGTCGCGGTTTTCGGTGATCGTCCAGTCGAGCTGCTCGGGCTCGAACATCTGCACGGCCAGGCCCACCGCGTTCGCCCGCTGCACCGTCACCAGCACGCCGAACGCCTCGCCGACGATGGCCAGCTCCTGCACCACCAGGCCGTCCATCTCGGCCTTGCACTTCGTCCGCTCGACGTCGCACAGTCGCGGCCGCCTCGCCCAGTAGTCGTACAGCCGGTCGATCCGCCGGTTGAACGTCCGGAACCGGTCGTCCTCTTTGCCCGTCTGCGGGTCCCGCGCCGCCGATCGCGGTGTGATCCCGATGCCCACCACGTGCCGCCGGTATCCATCGGCCAGGCTCTTCGCCGCCCAGTCGTCGCGGTAGGTCATTCGCGCCCGGGCGTTCAGCGTGGCGCTGTCGTCGACCAGGGCGTTGGGCCCCACCGTCGTCGACGTCCAGGCGTTGGTCAGCCGGTTCTTGCTCGCCGCGCTGTAGGTCGCGTTCCGGAAATTCTGCTGGATGAACTCCGCCCGCGCCCGAGCGGCGGCCCGCCGCAGTCCCCATCCGGGGAAGGCGGTCGTGATCGCTTTGTCGAGGAGTCGTCCCAGTCCCATGTCGGCCAGCTAACTCGGCGTGGCGAACTTCGCCACCGTCGCACCGCCGCCTGCTTCGGCGGCGATCTTGTTCTCGTAGAATCCGATGGCGTCTTTCAGGTCGGTCAGGTTCAGCGCGGTCCAGACGCGTCCGCGAACCGTCACGGACTGCGCCTCGCCTTCGATGATGTTCTTGTAGGCCGTCTTCAGCGCGGCCAGGATCTCGGCGTCGGTGGGCGTACTCACATCGCGGTTCCTTCCGCAGCTCGTGGATGGCTCGCTGTCATCACGCCCCGATTCTCCCCGTCAACCGCGCAACGTACGTACCCCCTGCTTACCACGGCATGGTAAGAATTTTCATCGCCCCGTTTTCGACCTAAACACAGACAGATTCACAAGATGTGCACAATTTGCACCGAACATACCGGATTCGCCCCACGGTTTTATAGGTGCTCCACTCGCCCACGACCCCGCAATTGCTGCATCGCTTGTTCGCCAGGATAATCGCGACCGCCGCCTTGTCGGGCACGCTGCCGTCGTCGGGAACCCGCTTCTTGAGGTCGTTCAGATCCACGCTTCGCCGGGTCCTTTCTGCAGCCAGTTCTCATCGGTCTTCACCGGCGCCGGCGCCGGCGGCGGGTTGTGCGGGTCCGGGATCATCCTCACGTTGAGCAGTTCCCCGGCCACGCAGTTTCCGACCTCGCAGTCCCAGTAGTGGTTCGCCCGCCCCTGGCTCTTCGGCAGCCAGACCTTCTTCGGCCGCCGCGCCGATCGCCCGCCCCGCCCGCGCTTGCGATCGACGATCTTGTGTTCGCTGCAGAGCTGGCGGATGTACTCGTCCTGGACGTCGTCGGGCAGGTGCAGGTAGCCCGGCCCCGCCTCGTCCTGTTTCAGCCGCAGCGCCAGCCAGTCTTTCCAGTACTCCGTGTCCACCAGCAGCAGCGGGATGTCGTGGCTGTACCGCTTGCCCGTGCGTGGATCCTTCCGCCGCGGGCTGGCCGACACGATCGGCCCGCTCGTGCTTCGCCCCTTGGTCGGCCGCAGGTCGATGTCGCGCCACGCGTCGACCAGGCCGTACACGTACCCGGCCCGGTCGCCCGAGTCGATCATCGTCAGCCGGATCCCCATCACCCGCCGCTCGTCCGTGAATCGCGCCGTCAGCAGGTACCGGTGCAGTTCGGCCTCGCTGGCGATCTGCCTCGCGTCCAGCACGAAGCTCTCCAGCCCGAACGCCCACCCGCGGGCCGACACGTAGAAGCCCGTCCGCTGCACGTCGACGCACGCCGTGACGACCTGCACCCTTTCCGGCAGCCAGCCCGCGACCTGCCCCGTCCCCGGGTCGTACTTCGCCCGCTTGTACGTCCCGCGGTGTTTCCGGACGGACTCTTCCTCCGTGGACGCTTCCTTCTCTTCCCAGAACTCGCCCAGCTCGTTGTTGATGAAGTCCTGCAGCCGGCTCAGGCTGCCCGACTCCTTCGCCCGCAGCCAGGACCCCGCCAGTTGGCTGAGCGTCGTGAACGGCGAGTAGACCGCGTTGACGTGAAAGCCGGCGTGGTTCCCGCGCCGCTTCGCCTCGCCGGCGACACGCCCGTCCTTCTCAACCCGCTCCCCGTCCCGGGCCCACACCCCCAGGCGGACGGCCCTGTTCCGCTGGGCGTCGTTCCAGAGTTCCTTGCAGTGCAGGCACTCGTAGCGTGCGAGCTTGCGTCCTTCCACTTCGCTGGCCGCTGCGCTGTGCCCGTCCTTGTGATGCGGCCAGCGGACCTGCGACCAGACCAGCGTCTGGTATTCTCCGCACGTCGGGCACGGCACCCAGAACCGCCGCTGGTCCGACTCTTCCCAGCTCTGGCAGATCAGGTCGTCCCGCGTCGTCGGGCTCGATACGCGGACGCTCTTGGCGCCGGTCGTGTTGCGGAACGTCCGCAGCCGCTTGTCGCCCAGGCTGATCGGGTCGGCGTCGCGGCCGACGTACGGCGGGAACTTCCCGACCTCGTCGTAGTCGACCTCGCGCAGGGCCCGGCGGCTCAGCGATGCCGCCGAGTTCGACCACCCGAAGTACAGGTTGCCCGTCCGGAAGTAGTAGCCCTCCTTGGTCAGGCTGGCGACGCCGTCGACGGCCGCCGCCAGCAGCGGCTCGCAGTTGCTCACGATCTCCCGCAGCGTCGTGCCCGCGACTTCCCGCGCGTCCGGTTCGGTCGGCATCACCAGCAGCCGCGGGCCGGGCCGCTGGACCATGTCCGCGCACAGCCCGCCGTACAGGAACAGCGTCTTGCCGAGCTGCGTCCCGAACAGCACCGTCAGGGCCTCGTAGCTCGGATCGTCCCGCACGTCGAACATCCCCCGCATGTACGGCGTGATCGACAGGTCCACCGGTCCGGGGATCGCCACGTCGCGGCCGGACAGTTCGATGTGCTTCTCGACGAACTCGGCCGTCCCCAGCAGCTCCGGCATCGCCCAGGCTTCCATTTCCTCGGGCAGCCAGTCGATGACCTCGACACCCTCGATCTCGATCGTGGCCAGGCCGCTCGTCATTTCCCGTCCTCCGGCACGATCACCGCCGCCTGTTCCGGCGTCAGTTGCAGGGCCACCTGCCCGCCGGCCAGCCGCTCGAGCATCGTGTGCACGTCCGCGTCGATCGCCGCCGCCTGCCCCTTGTCCAGCCCGTACTGGGGCAGTTTTCGCACCATCCCCAGCAGCATGCTCTTGAGCACCTGGCAGCGTGCGATCCACCCGGCCACAACGGCGTTCCGGGGCAGCAGTTCCCCCTTCATCTCCGCCAGCTCAATCTCGGCCCGTTCCGCCTGGGCCAGCTCCCGCCGCTGTCGCCCGCGGTTGGCCTCTTCCCGTGCCCGGCGAACGTCCGCCGTCAGTTCGCGCATCCGCCACTGAACCACGGCCGCCAGGTCGTAGCTCCCGTCGGCGTTTCGCGGGCAGCCCTTCTTCTCCCAGGCCCCCACCGTCGGCCGGGTCGTCGCGAGTACCCCGATCGCCACGTTCTGCGGCACCCGGTGGATGTCCAGGCTCCCGCCCCGGATCCACCGCCCCACAGCCGCCAGGTCGTACGTGAGGTCCTCGTTGCGGGGGCACCCCTTCTTCGCCCACTTCGTCACCGCCGGCCCCGAGACCCCGAAGATCCGCCCCACCTGCACCCCCGTCAGGGCGCGAACATCCATCTCACGGCGCTTCCGCCCGGGCTTTGCCTTCTCCCGGGCCTTCTTCGCCCTCTTCCGGACCGTCTTCGCCCGGCTGCCGCCCGTCGCCTTGCCCTTCTTCACCTTCGCCATCCGTGACCCGCGTCGCTCTAACCAACCCTAAGTAAAGCCATTTCAAAAACTTACAAAAACACTGCCTGTGCGGGCCTCTCAATGACCCGCATGGGCACCCCCTACGGAGGACCCAAGCGATTCAGACCACAAACCGCCATTCTATCGAGGGTTACAGACAGACCACTGGCCACCGACTGCGCCAGCCACTGGACTGGCCGCATGCGTGAACACGCCAACTCATACCTCAACAGACCTTTACGCCGCACGCCGGCGGCGTCGCTCACTTCCATGGCAACCATAACCGTAGTTGCAGACATCGCTTACTGCCCTTGATCGAGGAATCCGCCGGACGGATTACCCCCCCCTCGCCTTCACAGCTCGGTACACCGGCACGCGCTGCTGGTGCCCGGCCAGGTTGGCCCGGTAGCCTCGGCCGGACACGACATCACCAGCGGCGATCGCACGACGAACCCGCTCCCGCGCTATCGGGACCGTCCACCCGAACCTCTCGCACAGTTCCTTCACAGTCATTCCTGCGTCGCCGTCATCGGGCGACGGAGCCGCCGACAGCACCTTCACCAGCGGATCGCCGCTGGTGCCCTTGGCTCTTGCTGATTTCCTGCCCATCGTCTCGTGCTCCTTTCGATGTCACTTATGTCACGTCACATGGGCCGGATCCCGCTCCGTGAGGATCTCGTCCCGTACGTCCCTGCCGACCAGCTCGGCCTCTTCGGGGCTGTCGAGCCGCCAGGCGATGGGGCCGAACATGCCGTGCTTGTGGCTGACCAGGGCGCCCACCTGCTGGGGCACGGCGTGGCGGCCCTGGGTGTGGTCCAGTTCGGTCGTCCCGGTGAGGCATCCGTTGATGATGTACTTGAAGCTCGGCCCGGCGAACGGCACGTGCCAGTGGGCGCCGAGGCCGTAGTCGAAGCCCTCGGTCACGGGCAGGTCCCGCCGCAGCTGCTCCATGATCTTCTCGAGCCGCCGCAGGGCTTCCCGCCCGAGTTCCCGCGCGATCCCGTAGTACGGGATGCCCATCCAGGCCTTGATGTGGTCGCCGTGGGCGCAGAGGAACTTCCATCCGGCCAGGTCGATCACGTGCTTCTTGCTGGGGTAGATGTTGACCCGCACGTTCTCGTGCCTGGCCAGCACGGCTGCGGCGTACTCGTAGGCGACCCAGTCGAAGCTGTTGAGCGTGCCGCCCTTGAACTGGTATTTCCGCGTCAGCCGCGAGTGGTTCGACCCGCCGATCCCGTGCAGGATCACGTGGGCGAACTGGTTCGACAGTCCGGAGGCCAGCTGTGCGATCAGCCGCCCGGCCAGCACGGCCTGCACGGGGGGGGGGCACTTCGTTGGTCCGCAGCAGCTCCTCGTGGATGTCGCCGGAGATCATGTCGCCCAGCAGCACGACGTGGCACGTCTCGATCCGGTAGCCGTGCCGCTGGACCTTCGCGTACCGCCGCGGGCAGTCCGTGTAGATCCTCGTGCGGCTCTCGCCGATGGCGAAGTTGTACCGCCCCCAGTCCTGCGTTTCGCGGGCGTCGACCTTCTCGCCGGTCTGCAGGTCGCTGAACAGGGCGATCATGTCGACGGCGGACTTGGCCTTCGCCGCCGCGGGCGGCTTCCACTTCGCCGGCGGCCGCAGGGCCCGGCAGGTGTCGCGCAACAAATCCCGGACCTCCAGTGCCCTCCCGAGAATGCCCTTGGTCTTCCGCAGCTCCCGGCTCAGCAGGTTGTTCTCCGCCCTAGCCGCCTCGTAGCGGGCCTCGAAGTCCCGCTCCTCCGCCGTCAGTTCGAGGGCCTCGGCCATCTCATCTTGCGTCTTCTTCTTCTTGCTCATGCCGTGCTCCGGACCGGCGCTGTCGGCAGGGCGATGAGCCGTTCGAGGTATCGCTGCTCGGCCTGGGCCGGGCCCCAGAACCGCAGCGCGATCCGGTCGCTGGCTTCTTCGGGCAGCTGCCAGCCCAGCCCGCCGCTGGCCATGAGGGCCTTCGCTTCGGTCGCCAGGAGGACCGCGTCGGCCCGCCGGATGTCCGCCTGGGCCTGTTCCGGGAGAATCGCCGGCAGCCCCAGCGCCACGCGGACCGCCGTTCGGATATTCGCCCCGATCGCCCGGGCCTCGGGCAGTGCGGCCTTCAGCGGGCTCGTCAGGTCGCCCATGTAGGCCTCCTCGGCGTCGTGCAGCAGTCCGTAGAGCTGCACGGTGCAGTGATGGCCTTCCGCCGCCAGCAGGTTCGCCACGTGGATGCAGTGTTCCGCGACGGAGTAGAACCGCCTGCACTGCCCGTTGAACCGGCACTGCATGGCCAGCCCGTGGGCGATGTCCATCGGCACGATCGCCCGCGTATCCGGGGCCCGCAGGTCGAAGGCCCTCCCGCTGTACGTCTCCATCCAGGTGTAGTCGCAGTCGGTCATGGCTGCCTCCGTCTTCGCCTGCGGCTTCGTCGCGGCAGGCCTTTCGTTCGTGGATCATCTCGAGCGTGCCGAAGTAGCCCGCCCCGTCGACCAGGTTATCCCGCTTGTGGCGATTGACTTCGCGGGAGATCTTCACGCCGACCATGCAGAGGGCGACGTCCTCGGCGGACACTTCCTCGCCGTCGCGCAGCTTCGGCAGAAGGATGCCCGTCCAGATCTTCGCGGTCTTGGCGAAGTCGTCGGCGGGGTGTCCGTAGTCGCTGTTTCGCACCCCGCGGATCAGCCCTTCGGCCTCGCTCAGCACGCTCTGTTTCATATCGCGACCCTTTCGCCCTCGTCGAACAGCGGCTCTCCTCGCCGTGCCCGCGCCATTCGCTTGCTCATCCGCTCGTCGTGGTCGTCGGCGGCCCTGACCATCTGCCAGGGCCGGTCGTGCAGGTCGTGGGTGCGCATGAGGCCCGTCAGGTCGCCCCGCCGCGCGCCGGATGCCTCCTCGTCCGGGAGCTGCTCGTCGGTCAGTCCCCAGGCGTCTTTGAGCGCCTGCCGCGCGCCGATCCGACGCGGCCTGGCCCGCCCTTCGTGGTATTTCCGCAGCGTCCACTTGCTGAGCCCGCAGTCGGCCGCCATGGCGGCGTAGTCGACGATCCGTCGCGTGGGGTCGACGCCGTTCCGGCGGTAGTGCCAGCAGACGGCCAGGAACGACTCCGGCCACCGCATCGCCCGGTCGACATGGATGTCCCGCCTACGCATCGACGCCCTCCTTGCGGGCCCTGCCCCACGCAACCCACCCGTGGACACAGAGCGCCATGAACACCGCGTCCCGGGCGCTCAGCGCGTACAGCCCGGCCGACACGTGGACGATTCCCGACAGGACGTTCGACGCGAACCACACCCCGAAGCACGCCCGTCGCCGCTGATTGTTCAACACCGCCCCGGCGACCGCCGCGATCGTAATGACCCCGCCAAGCACTTCCACGATCATTCGCCCGCCCCCTTCCTGCCTTCCGCCATGACCTTGACGGCCCTGGCGAGTTGATCGTTGAGCCAGCTCGTCAGGACGGCCTCGGGCTTTTTGACCGCTTTTCGCTTGCCGTGCTCGGCGGCGCGGAGCTGGTCCCGGAGGCTCCGGGCCTTTCCGATGGCCGCTTCGCAGAAGGCGAGCTTCGCCCCCTCGTCGAGCCCGACCGCGTCGGCCCGCTGCCAGATCCTCGCGTAGACGGGCAGGTTCTCCTTGAACAGCCTCACGGCGTTGGGCTCGCTGTAGCCGAACCCCAGCGCCCGGCACAGGACGGTCGCGAAGTCCAGGCCGCCGGCGTCTTCGCGAATCGACGCCCAGCAGCACGGATACTCCTCGTCCTTTTCGACCCGCCCCCAGACGACCGGGTCGGCAACGACCTCGCAGATCGCGCCGCCCCCCTCGCCCCCCCCGCCATCCGGAGGGACCGGGGGAGAATCGGCGCCCTGGGGCCCGTCATCTCCCTCCGGTTCCCTTCCGGCCTGGGGGCGGAGCGGATCGTCGCCGGCCGGCGGTGTCCCGTCGCCGCCGGGCGTTTCGGTTGCCCCTTCGTTCGAGTCACAGTTACCGTTCCTGTCCGCCGTTGGTGTTTCTGTAGCGGTTCCGCTTCCGCCGTCCGCAAGGACGGCGGGTTCCCCGTTAAGGTTAGCCGTAGCGGGAACCGTATCCGATTCTCCGCCGCCCCCCCCCGGCCGGGGTCCGTCGCGACTCCCCGGCGTGTATTGGGGTCGCGTCGGCTTGCGATCAGGCTCGTCGGGGGTCTCCGGTTTTGCCGCCGGGTCGGATGCTTGGGTGTCGGTCTCGCTGTGGGGCCTGCCGGCCTCTGAGAGGGCCTGTGCGGCAAGCTCCAGGCGGAAGGCGGTCTCGTAGTCCTCTCGGACGACGCGACCGATCTCGGGGCGTCTGAGCACGCGTAGTGCCCACGACACCTCGGCGGGTGTGACACCGATGGTCTCGGCTATTGTTTTCGGGGCGGCCGGTCGCCCCCTGTGATCGACGAGATACCCTCGCATGAAGGTCCGGTCGCCCGCGTAGCCGCACAGCAGCAGGTACATGCCGTACAGCGACGCGCCGCCTGCCCTCAGCACCGCGCGTTTCTTTGCTTCGATGTCTCCTCTGTGAATCCCGACGGACGGCCGGGAGTTAATATAGACCTTGAAGTAGAGCAAGGGGGTCTTGTCCCCCTGTCGGTATTTGACGTCGGGCTCGAGCTGGTCCCAGTCGGCGATGCGATAGACGTACCGCGTCCTCGCGGGTCCGCTCGTCTCAGACGTCCGTGTCGTGCTGGTCACTGATTCTCTCGCCGTCATCCCTGACGGGTTCGATTTCCGATTTCCGATTTCCGATTGAACGGCGGAGTCCCTCTGATTCGTTACGCGTGCTTCGTCGTCCACTCGGTTGCGTCGATCTTCCGCATCGTGTCGCACGTGCTCGGGATGACGAAGGCCTCGAAGCGGCATCCAAGCCCTTCGGCCGGCTGGCGGTGGAGGGCCTTCGCGAAGCTCGGGTTCGAGATCCCCAGCGGGACGGCTTCGCCGCCGTAGACAGCATTGAGGTCGTCGACATACCGCCCGTACGATCGCCCGCACCCGCAGGCGCGCGGCCAACTCCGCAGCGCCACGATGTCGCAGCACTCCCCGCAGAAGATCAATTTCATTCGGCGTTCTCCTTGCTACTCATCCCTGACGGGTTCGATTTCCGATTTCCGATTTTCCATTGAACGGCGGGGGTCAGCCGGCGGCACTCACAGGGCTATCTTCAACTTCATACCGCAGATGTCGCACCGTCCCCCTGGTCCCAAGTCCCTGGTCCCTTGGTCCCTGCCGTCCATCATTCGCTCTCTCCCGTCTTCACCTTCGGATTCGTCGCGGCAAGCCCTGGTCCCAAGTCCCTGGTCCCTGGTCCCTGCCGTATCGGCATTTCATCGTGCAGTCGTCCGTCCAGGAGGCGTCCGGCGCGTTTCTTGCCGACCAGGAAAGAACACCGGCCGGGTTCCCATTCGTGATAGGTCTCGTCCGCCCACAGGCGACGGCGCACGTTCTCGGGTATGGCGTCGCGAACCTCGGTCGTCACGTGTTCCTGTGGCAGCCACTCGCCCCATTGCTTGAAGAAGAACGCCGCGCCGGCGGCGGCGCACTGGTTGCGGAGGACGCGGGGCCAGTCGGGGTGCATGGGCCGTGCGTTCGCCCGCGGCCGGGCCGTCTCGCCCCCGCAGATTACCCAGTCGAGGCCTGGGACGGCCGGCACAAGAACAGCACAACCCTTCGGGGTGGGCCGCGGTCTTCTTAGAGCATCTTGCACGCAGGTATACTTCTCGCCGTTCGGGCCGTGATGGGTGGGCCCGGCGATGTGCCGTAGGTTGACCTCCCCGAGCATGGGTTCGACGCTCACGTAGCGGACGGCGGCGGGGCATTCCAGCAGGGGCGGGATCCGCTCGTCGGCGCGGGCCTGGTTCTCGGCCGTCACGCCGAGCCAGACGTTCGGCAGCGGCCAGGGCAGTTCCTCCAGCCAGCCGGTGTATCCGTACTCGACGACGGCCGCCCCGCGGTTGTCCGCACGTTCGCCCTGGTCGTCCTCGTCGAAGTACTCCTTCATCCGCCCGGGTCGTTTCGTGAGGACCTGGTACGTGTGGTGCGGCGTGAGGGCCATGACGGCGAACATGCGGTCGATCTGCTCGAACGGGATGGCCGGGTGGAACAGGTCCGTCCGGGATCCGACGAATACGCGGCGGGGCTTGGTCCAGTGAAGGGGCTTCTGCAGGACGTCGTCGCCCTGGTAGACGGGGCCGCGGAGAAAGTACGGCGCGGCTTTATCCCATAGGTTTCCGCCTAGGCCGTTCTTCTCCTCCGCCGTCAGACACCGGCAACGCTTGCGGAATCGGGTGTCCTCCTCGCGGGCGGCGTAGCAGTTCTCGCAGGCCTCGCTGACTCGCGTGCAGCCGATGTACGGGTTCCACGTCGCATCCGTCCATTCGATTTTC
>CAZEJA010000044.1:0-12437 GCA_964512215.1 uncultured Planctomycetaceae bacterium | reverse complement strand
TCTCGCTCGTCAGCACGGTCAGAATGAGGATCGGGTTGAACGGCGAGAGAACGGAGAGAATTTCCTTCTCTCCGCAGCCCGCCTCGTCCATCGACACACCCACCAGGAACGGGATCAGCCCGTACAGCGCCCCGCCGAGAATCAGTGTGTACAGGATCACAGCGTAGGCCCGCCGGCAGAACACGGACAGCAGCATGCTCACCGACGCCGCGAAGACCATCGCGGTGAGCGTGACGCACATCCCGGCCACGACATACCCCCAAGGCACGCCGCCGAAGACGCGCACGATCGCCAGCAGCGGCACGCTGACGCCCAGCAGCACGAGCAGCATCCACAGACGGCTGAACAGTTTGCCCATGACGATCTGGAACCCGGTGATCGGCGTGGTCATCAACACGCCCAACGTGCGGTGATAGACCTCGTCGCTGATGGCCGTGCTGAGCAGGATGACCGCGAGCAACTGCGTGCCGATGAACTGGAACCAGACGATCGCGGAGATGATGGCCTTGCCCGCCTCGGACATCCGGGCGATGCGGTAGGCGGGGCTCACGTCGTCCAGCCACGAGACGGCCGTCATCCACATCAGCACCATGACGAGCGTCAACAGGGACAGGTACACGAACCGCAGCACGTAGTGCCTCCGGCGGCGTCCGGTGCAGCGCAGCTCCTTCGTGAAGATCGGGCCCAGGACCGAAGGGGTCCGGGCAGCGGAGCGGCGCGGGATGGCGGGAGGCTCTGTCATCGGGATTCCATGGTGTCGTCCGTTGTCGTGGCGTTCCGGCGGGCGCAGGCGTCGGCGCCCGTCAGAACACGGTCTGTCTCATATTGTGCCTCGCCAGCCAGGTGAACAGCAGCCCGATGCCCCCGTACAGGAGCATCGAGGTCGCCAGGATCGCCGTCGTGCCTGTCGCGTCTTCCGTGCCGGTCGACCAGAAGTAGGTCAGCTCCGCGGCCGGCTTCCCGGCGCTGCGGGCGCCGGCTGTCCCGTCGATGATGTAGGAGGCCTGCGCGATCGGATTCGCGTCCAGGCAGAATTGCACGAGGTCTTCGCTGTAGCTCCCGGAGGCCCGCACGGTCAGCGCGACCAGCAAGGGCCCGACGCCCCAGAGCAGCAGGCCCAGCGCGATGTTCAGCACGACGGCCGTCGTGGTCCGGCGGCAGACCGTGCCCAGGTACAGCCCCGTCCCGGTCAGCAGGACGATCGCCCACGCGGCCAGCATGCCGAAGTGCAGCAGCCCGATCGGATGGTACCGGCCCAGCAGCGAGAAGACCAGCACGTGCCCGAGCAGCAGGAACCAGACGGGCAGGCAGCGCCACAGCACGCCCGCGCCCTTGCCGAGCAGGATCTGCCACTCGCTCAGCGGCGCGACCATCAGGATCGGCCAGGTGCGGGCCTCCTTCTCGGACGTGATGTTGGTCGCCGATCGCATCGCGGTGAACAGCAGCGCGACCACGCAGTAGGTCAGCAGGTAGACGCCGTGCGGGCTCTTGCGGGAGAACTCCCCCACGCCCATGAGGTACCACCCGGCCAGCACGAGCAGCAGGACGAGGGTCAGAACCAGCTTGCGCACGAATCCCCGTATCAGGGGGGTGTGGAACTCCTTCCACGCGATGGCCGGTCCGAAGACGTGCCGGATTCTCCTGCGAATCCGGTGCTGCGGGACGACGATGCGTGGCGGCGCTCCGGCGGCGGCCGCCATCGCGGCGGCGACTCGACGAAGCCTTCGCGGCACGCGCGGACCACCCGCCTGCGCCAACGCAGCCCGGCGGACCAGCACCACGCACGCCAGCACCAAGCCCCCCGTAAGCCCCAGCATGCCCAGGCAGTGATTCTCCCAGGACACCGGAAACAGCATCTTGCCCCGGAACGTCGGATCCAGCATCGCTTGCGTCTCACAAAACAGCGTCAGCACGGGGTTCCCATGTACGAACGCAGAACCGATGGCCGCATACTCCTCGATCGCGTCGTCGATCAGAGCATCTGCCGCCCACGGCAGAAGGAAATAGAGCAGCCCCCCCACCGCGAGGGTCAGCAGGATCACGAGGTAGGCCCGGCGGCAGAAGATGGAGATCAGCATGCTCGTCGCGGCGACGAAGAGCATGGCGACGGTCGTGATACAGAGGCTGGCCGTCACGAAGTCCCAGGGCACGCCGCCGAAGACGCGCACCACGGCCAGCAGGGGCACGCTGATCGCGAGCAGCATCGCGAGCATCCACAGGCGGCTGAGCAGCTTGCCCAGAACGATCTGCGTGCTGGTCAGCGGGGTGGTCATCAGCACGCCGAGGGTGCGGCGGTAGATTTCATCGCTGATCGACGTGCTCATCAGGATGACCGCGACGAGTTGGGTCGCGATGAACTGGAACCAGACGATGGCGAGGATGATGCGCTTGCCCGCCTCGGGCATCTGGGAGATGCGCATCGCGATGGACTCGCGCGCGTAGCGGTCGACCACGGTCATCCAGACCAGAACAAGAAAGGCCGTCAGCAGCGCCAGGTACGCGCAGCGCAGGGCGTAGTGGCGTTTCCTGCGTCCCGCGCAGCGCAGTTCCTTGCTGAAGATCGGCCCGGTGGCCCTGCCGGGGCGAACGACGCGTCGAATCGTACTGGCGAGTCCTTCGGTCATGGCGCCCTAGAAGAGATTGCTCCGCAGTCGCCGCACGGCCCGCCAGGCGAAGGCGGCGCCGACAGCGCAGTAGCCCGTGGTATACAGCAGCATCCGAAACGTGGTTGCGGCGGCGCCGGCATCGACACGCCGCAATCCATAGTAGGAGTGGGCGTGGGACTCACCAGGCCAGCGGAATCGCAGGCTCGAAGCGCCCGAGCCCGTCAGCAGCACCCACGCCTGGGTGACGGGGCTGAGAGATTCGCACTGCCCCCGGAACACCGGGGCGCCGGCGCCCAGCAGTCCGACGAAGACCGGCAGGATCACCCACAGCGCCAGCGCCAGACCGCAGTTGACGATGACGGCCGTCGTGACGCGGCGGTAGACGGTGCTGAAGTACAGGCCCGTGCCCGTCAGGAATACCGTCACCCAGATCACGAGCATCACCACGTGCACGGTGGCGAGGGGATGGATGCACGCGCCGACGGTGAACAGCAGCACGTGGCCGAGCAGGAAGCACCAGATCGGCGCACAGCGTCGCAGCACGCCGGCCGCCTTGGCGAGGATGATGTGCACGTCGCTCAGCGGCGTGCTCAGCAGGACGGGCAGTTGGCGGGATTCCTTCTCGGAGGCGATCGACGACGACGCCAGGATGGCCGTCGCGCCGGCGCCGACCATCACGTAAAAGTACGCGTACGCGCCGTGCGTCTCGGCCTCGGTGAACACGCCGGCCATGCCGCAGACCAGGTAGGTCGCCCCCAGCACGACGGAGAAGACGACGCCGACCGCCAGGCGCGTGACGCGGTCCCGGAACAGCCTCCCGCGAAGCTCGCGCCACAGCAGGGGCGAGCCCTGGACCTCGCGAATCGTCCCGTCCTGCCTGGACCGGAGTCGCGGCGCGGGCGTTTTCGGTCGAACCGAAATGACGCGCTGCGGCCCGCCCGCCGCGCCCCCCCCGGCGGCGACGGCGCGTCGGAGGGCGACCCTTCGGAGCAGGGAGACGGTCAGGTAGAGCATGCCCGCGGTGGGCAGCAGCATGAACAGGCTGTGCAGGGGCCAGAGGAACGATCCGCCGGGCCCGCTGCCGGGGTTGAACAACTCGTGGGTGCACACGAACATCGCGGCCAGCGGGTGCAGGTGGACGAGGACGGCCTCGGGCAGCGAGCCGGACGTCAGCGAGATGATCAGCACGACGATGCCGAACAGCCCCGGCAGGACGAAGTAGAACACGAACGCCGCGGCGAGCGTCATGAGAATCGTCGCCGTCGCGCGGCGGAACAGGACGGAGAAGAACATCGTCACCGCCCCCAGAAAGAGCGTCGCGGAGAACGTGACGGCCACGCCGGAGATCACGAAGTTCCAGGGCACGCCCCCGAAGACGCGGACGATGGACATCAGGGGCAGGCTGACGGCCAGCAGCATCGCGAGGGGCACGAGACGGCTGAGCAGCTTGCCCGCTACGATCTGGATGCTGGTCAGCGGCGTGGTCATCATCACCGCCAGCGTGCGGTGGTAGATCTCGCCGCTGATGGACGTGCTGAGCAGGATGATCGCCACGAGCTGGACGGTGACAAACTGAAACCAGACGATCGTGCTGACGATCGTCTTGCCCGCCTCGGGCATGCGGGAGATCCGATAGGCGCTCGATTCGCCCGTGTCCCCGCTCATGGCCGCCAGCCAGGCCGACGTCACGAACAGCGCCAGCAGCACGACGTAGGCGGTGCGAAGCAGATACAGCCTCATCCGCCGACTATCGGAACGGATCTCCTTGACGAAGATCGGACCGGCCGCCGAGACCAGCCTGCCCGGCAGCGTCAGGATGTTCGGTCGTTCCCGCCCCATCGCCTCGCCTTGCCGCCCTAGTGGACCATGCCCTTGGTCAGTTGCAGGAACGCGTCGTCGAGCTTGATCTGTTCGGGAATCATCGCCAGCACGTCGATGTCGGCCTGCACGAGCGTCCGGGCAATCAGCCCCGGCGCCCGGTCGCCGTCGTGGAACGCCACCGAAATGTGGTCGTCGAATCCCTGCACGTCCTCGACGCCCGGCAGGGCCGCCAGCAGTTCCACCGCCCGGTTGGCGTCGCCGTGGATCTCCACGCGCAGCTTGCCGTGCACGCCCAACTGGGTTCGGATCTCGCTGAGCGTCCCGCTGAAGACCAGCTTGCCCCGCTCGATGATCCCCACGTGATCGCACAGTTCCTCCAGTTCGCTGAGGATGTGGCTGGAGATCATGATGGTCTTGCCCATGTACTTCAGCTCGCGGAGCAGCTCCCGAATCTCGATGCGGGCGCGCGGGTCCAGGCCGCTGGCGGGCTCGTCCAGGATCAGCACCTTCGGGTCGTGCACCAGCACGCGGGCAAGCTGCAGGCGCTGCTGCATGCCGCGGGAGAGGCTGTCGACGGTGGCCGTCTCCTTCACCTTCAGGTCCGTCAACTCCAGGACCCCTTCCACGACGGCCTTGCGCTTCTTCCGCTCGATGCCGAACGCCGCCGCGAAGAACTCCAGGTACTCGAAGACCTTCAGGTCGTCGTAGACCCCCATGAAGTCGGGCATGTACCCCACCAGGCGGCGGACGCGCTTGCCCTGGCGGGTCACGTCGTGCCCGTCGATGGACGCCTTGCCCGACGTGGGCGCCAGCAGCGTCGCCAGGATCCGCATCGTGGTCGTCTTGCCCGCCCCGTTGGGTCCGATGAACCCGAAGATGTCTCCGGGCTCGATCGTCAGCGTCAGGTTCATCAGGGCGGCCAGATTGCCGTAATACTTGGTCAGGCCCTTGATTTCGATCATCGCGTCTCTCCGTTTTCGGGCGTCACGACCAGCCTCACGAACTGGACGTGGTCCGTATTGCTCTTGCGACCGGCCACGCGAAACGTCACGGGCGGCTGGTCGTACAGTGCGGTGACGACCGCGGCGCCCCGGGCGAGATAGTCCGCCATCGCCCGCGTCCGGTGCTCGCAGCCGACCGCGAACTCCGCCGCCTCCGTCAGGGTCATGTACTCCTCATACCCCTCCGCGAGGTAGTCGCGCCATTTGCTCTTCGTCGCCGCCGGTCCGCTGAAGGTCCGGGTCTGACCGGCGGGAACGGCCCCGAAGGCCAGCATCTCTCGCGTGCCGATTCGCACGTGCCCGGCCCGGATGTCGCTGGCGGCGTGGTTCGTAATCTCCACCGTCACCTGCTGTCCGTCGCGGCGGACCGTCGCGGAGAGGGGAACCTGCTGGACGGGCGACTCGGTCCTCATGCACTGCATGGACCAGATGTTGATGGGCAGCGACTGCGGCAGGTTGCCCACGTCCGGCTGCACGCAGTAGACGTGGCGGGTGGCGGGTTCCGCGTCGAAGGAGTAGTGCCGCTCGCGGAGGTCGGGCGAGACGGCCGACCACCATTGATCGCCGCCGAGGGGCTCGCCGTCGGCGGTCTCGACGCGGTAGTCGTCGCTGGCCGGCGCGAAGATGCCCAGGTAGGTGGTGGCCCACGCGCCGGGCGCACCTTCGACGGCGTCAATGACGGACACGGCGCGAATCTGCATCGCGCCGCTGCGAACGACCTGGACGCCGTAGTAGGCCCCCACCGAGAAGATCAGGATGCAGGCCGTCGAGGTCACCCACGTCAGCGGCAGGCGCCCGAGGCGTTTGAGGACCATGTAGTCCACCGGGCCGATCAGCACGGCCAGCAGCGTCAGCAGGCCGATCACCCACCAGATGCTCAGCGGGCGAAGCTCGGGGATGCTCAGCAGGTGCTCGATGATCTGGTTGGACGCCATGCCGGACGAGCCCAGCTCGTGATCGTAGTAGCGGTCGTAGCTCTCTTCGTCGACCTTGCCGGGGCTGTACTCGATGCCGCGCCGGGTCAGCAGCGGCGCGACGACGTCGCGCCAGAAGGGCCCGACGTTCTGCCCCTGCGTGCCGCCGACGTCGGCTGGGTTGAAGGGCACGACCCCCACCGCCCCGAAGCCCACCAGGTCCCACGCGAAGACGGTCTGCCCGCGCTCGCTGCCGTCCGTGACGGTGCGGGCGCCCTGCCCGATGCTCCCCAGGGCCCGGCGGGAGACCTTGCCCGTCAGCTTGACGGGCCCGGACCGGCAGCCCCACTTGCGCAGCAGCGCGCTGGGCAGCAGGGCCGTCTCCGGCGGACCGATCCCGAACGGAATCAGCTTGGCGAGTTCCCGCTCCGCGGGCAGCGGGTGCGTGCCCAGCAGGACCAGCAGCCTCCCGCCGTTGTGGACCCACCTGGAGATCGCCCGGGCCTGGTGAACCGAGATGTCATCCCAGTCCGGATCGTACAGGATCAGCAGGTCCAGCGAGGCGTACCCCGTCCAGTCCTTCGGCAGCAGGCGGGCGAGCTTGCTGCGGACGTAGACCTTGCCCGACTGCCCCCCCAGGTGCGACCGGCAGACCTTGGGCATCTCGCGAATGCCGAACCCGCTCCGCCCCACCAGGCCGATCAGCGTGTCGGCCGACTGGAGGCTGATCGACCGGCTGCCCTGGTCGGGGATGCCCATCAGCGAGAGGCTCCGTTTCCAGGGAACGCGTCCGTCTTCGTCAATGAACCGTGCGTACAGCTCGTCCGCCCCGAAGGCGAAGCGGGCGACGAGGGGCACGGGGACGGAGACGTTGGGCGTCAGGACGATCTGCCGCTCGACGGTCATGTCCGTCATGCTGTCCTGCTGGGCGGTGATTCGCATCACGCCGCCCAGAGGCTTGGTGAGCTTGTGGTGAATGAGGATGTCCACCGGCGTCCATTCGCCGGGGCGGTAGCAGCCTCCCCAGCCAACGGTCACGTCGACGTTGAGCTTGGTCTGGGCGGATGCAGTCGGCACGACGACCGCTACAACCGCGAGAACACACACAATACGTCGCATCAACGGGCCTCCCCGGTTTGCCGCTCGAGAATCACAAGCGGACCTTCAGGTTATACACCACCCATTCCACACACACAACCAGCAGCGCCAGCGCGATCAGATACGGCCAGATCTCCCGGTTCGCCTGCCCCGCCGCCGACGCCCGCGCCGCGACCGCCTGCCCGGAAACGACGATCTCCCGCCTCGGTGCGATGTCGCTTTCCTCGACGTCCATGATGTTGGCCGCGAAGCGCAGGGGCGGGCGTCCCGGGACCGTCACGGTGTAGACGCCCGCGCGGTCGGTCTTCGGGAAGCGGTACGCGCCGGACACGTCCGGCGCGAGGGTTCTCTCGTCGACGCCGGGCCCGCTGACGGTCGCGGCGAGCCCCGCGCCGTCGCCCTGAACGGTGATAGGCTGTCCGACGCGGAGGGCCGTCTGCGACTCGCCCCCGGCGTCGGCGGCCAGGAAGTTGACCGCGTTGTAGCAGAACATCACGAAGCCCGGCTCGAAGGGCCAGTTGCTCTGCATCAGGTCGAAGTTCACCAGCAGGAAGACGCTGCCGTGGCGGCGGACGACGGCCACCCCCGGCGTGCCCGTCAACTCGGCCAGCACCTCGGCGTCGGCGGGCACGGTCAGCTTCGGACAACTCGCGACGTACAGGTTCGTCAGGTTCACGTGCTGCAGAGCTGCGTGACCGCCCTGCCAGTCGACGGCGATCTGGGGACCGAGCTTGCCCTCCGCCTCGCACCCGATGCCCGCCGGCGGAGGCCCGAACACGAGGAACCGGTTCCGCGGCATCTCCGCGCGGACGTGATTGTCCAGAACGATCAGGTCGTAGGCCTCCGCGCCAAGCTGCTCGGGGGCGGCGGCGTCGAACTGCGCGGGCGTCTGCACGTCCAGGCGGGCCAGCGGACAGGCCTTCATCGCCGACTCCAGCGCCAGGTTGCCCGCCGTGACCAGCAGTGCCCGCAGCTTTCGCGGCGGCGGGAGAATCGCCCAGGCGACGTCGTCCCCCGCCAGCGCATCGTCGTGAATGAACCGCACCGCCACGACGGCCGAGCCGGAATGCTCCAGCGCGAACGACACCGCCCGGGTCGTCGGCGGCGCGGGGGTATCGGCCTCGGGGGCGGGACGCCGCGGAATGCGCAACGGCCGCACGGCCCGCACGTCGCCGTCGACGCTCAACTCCACGTCGCCCGCCGCCTCGCGATCGCCGAAGTTCGCCAGCGACGCGAATACCGTCACCTCGTCGCTCCGCTCGTAGGACCGCCGGGCCTGCATAGCCGTCACCGCGACGTTCGCCCCGCTCTCGCCCAGGCAGCGGAAGTCGACCTCGCCTTCCTGGACGACGATCGCGTCGAGGTCGCGGATCCGCCCGTCGCTGAACAGCACGAGTTGCGCGGGCGTCTCGGACGAGCGATCGTTCGACTCCTCCCCCGCCGGCGTGGCGAACGCCCGGGCGACGGTGATCGCCTCGACGAGGCTGCTGGGCCCGTCGGTGGGCTCGACCGCGTCGATGGCCGCCAGCACCTGGCGCTTGTCCGACGTGAAGTTGCACAGGACCTTCGCGTGGGCGTCGAAGGCGATGACCATCGCCTGGTCGGCCTGGTCCTGCAACGCGAAGGCCGCCCCGCCCCGCAGCGATTCGGCCAGCGTTCGCGCCTCGCGTTTGGCCTGTTCCAGGCGGCTCAGACCGTTGTCGACGGCGTTCATGCTGGCCGACCGGTCGATCAGGATCACGTACCGCCGCCCGGGCCCGCCGGTCAGCGACGCCGTCGGGCGCGCCAGCGCGAACAGCACCGCCGCCAGCGCCAGTAACTGCAGCAGCAGGAGGATCTTGCGCCGCAGTCGCTGGAACGGGGCGTTGACCTGCAGGTCGCGCACCGCCCGCTGCCACAGCAGCGTGCTGGAGATCAGCACCTCGCGCCGGCGCAGCTTGAGGAAGTACAGCAGCACCAGCGTCGGCACGGCCGCCGCGGCGGCGACGATTCCGGTTATCGGGGCCAAGAAATCCATGTCATTCAAATCAACCTAATTCAGCGGATACGGCGCCATGGGCGACTCAGCACGTCGGTTCTCGATGCCAGAAGATTCCATGTCATTCGAGTCAGCCTATCTCAACAGGCCCAGTCTCCTCAGGAAGTTCAGCACGAGCGACTCGACGCGCTGGCCCGAGTTGGTCAGCACGTGCGTGGCGCCGCGCCGCGTGCAGAACTCCCGCAGTTCGTTGCAGTAGCCCGTCAGGTTCCGCTTGTAGAACTTCAGCAGCGCCGAAGAGATCGTGATCTCCGCGGTATCGCCGTCTTCGGTGTCCAGCAGCTTCAGGTCGCCCGTCAGGTCGGGCGCGAGTTCCTGCGGGCTGAGCACCTGGATGGCGTACAGATCGTAGGCCGGTCCGATCAGGCGGCGCAGGCCCGTCTCGTAGCCTTCCTTGAACAGGAAGTCGGACAGGACGACCATCACGCCCGAGCCGACGCGTCGCCCGGCGAGACTGCGGCAGGCGCGGTCGAAGTGCGAAGGCCCGTCGACCTCGGCGCCCAGCAGGAACTCCGCCATCTGCTGCAGGTAGTTCCGCCCGCGCATGTTGGCGATCTGCCCGGTCAGCCCGTCGGCGAAGGTGGAGATCGTCACGCGGTTGTTGTTGACCACGCCGACGTACGCCAGTGCGGCCGCCAGCTTCTTCATCCACAGTCCCTTGTCCGGGTCGCCCGTCGCGGCCGACGCGCTGCAGTCGACGAGAATCTGCAGGCTGAGGTCCTGCTCCTCGATGAACAGCTTGAGGAAGAACTGGTCCAGACGGCCGTAGATGTTCCAGTCGACGAACCGCAGGTCGTCGCCCTCGACGTACGGGCGATGGTCGGCGAACTCCACGCTCTGCCCGCGGCGTTTGCTGCGGCGCTCCCCCTGGAGTTTGCCCAGCAGGATCTTGCGGCTGAGCACGTCCAGCGCGTCCAGACGGGCCATGAACCGGCTGTCCAGCAGGTCGGTCAGCTTGCGCGGCGAGGATGTCGCGGGCGCGTCGCTCACGCGGACTCGGCCTCCTTGATCGTCTTGGGCGTCTGGGCGAGGGCCTCGGCGATCACGTCGTCGTTCTGGATGCCCTCGGCCTGTCCTTCGAAGTTCAGCAGCACGCGGTGTCGCAATGCGGGCAGCGCGACCGACGTGATGTCGTCGAAGCTCACGTGGTATCGCCCGTCGAGCATGGCCCGCGCCTTGGCGGCCAGCATGAGCGCCTGGACGCCGCGGGGACTCGACCCGTACCGCAGGTACTGGTTCGCCATCGGGGTCGCGAACTGCCCGGCCGGGTGCGTCGACAGCGTCAGGCGGATGGCGTAGTCCTGCACGTGCGGCGCGACCGCGACGCGGCGGACGAGCTGCTGGGCCTCGACGATCCGGTCGGCATCGAGGATCGCGTCCGCCTTCGGGTCGGCGCCGGTCGTCGTGCGGTCGAGGATCTCGCTCAGCTCCTCGCGGTTGCTGTAGGGCACGAGGATCTTGAAGAAGAACCGATCGAGCTGGGCTTCGGGCAGCGGATAGGTGCCCTCCTGCTCGATGGGGTTCTGCGTGGCGAGCACGATGAACGGTTCGGGCAGCTTGTAGAGCGTCCCGCCGCTGGTGACGGAGTGTTCCTGCATCGCCTCCAGCATGGCCGACTGGGTCTTGGGCGTGGCGCGGTTGATCTCGTCGGCGAGGATGATCTGCGCGAAGATCGGCCCGTGCTGGAACTGGAAGCTCCGCTGGCCGGTCTCCTTGTCCTCGGAGACCATGTTCGTGCCCACGATGTCGGCGGGCATGAGGTCGGGCGTGAACTGGATGCGCCGGAAGGACAGGCTCAGCGCGTCGCTGAGCGTGCGGACCAGCAGCGTCTTGCCCAGTCCGGGGACGCCCTCGAGCAGGACGTTGCCCCCGCAGAAGAGGCTCACCAGCACGTCCTCGACCACGTCGGTGTGCCCGACGATCACCTTGCCCACCTCGGTTCGCAGGCGGGTGAACATCTCGCGAAACTCGCCGCAGAGCTTCTCGACATCCGGATTCTTGTCTGTCATGAGCGGATTCTCCTTGCTCGGTCAGGTGCTGTCCTTATCGCGACCGGTCCGCCCGCGGGCCTTGCGCTTGGCCCGCAGGAGTCGGTCCAGGTGGGTTTCGGTCGTGGGCTTGTCGGGCGCCGGCGCGTCGGCGTCGGGCGCCGCCTGCGCGGGTGGGCGCTCGTCGTGGGCGGGTTCGGAGACGTCGGCCATCCGTAGCGGCTCGGCGGATTCCGCGCCGGCCTGGTACTTCCGCTGCGCCGCCGCATCGGGGGCGCGGGAGGCGAGCTGCTTCTTGATCTTCTCGCGCCGCGCCTGGAGGCGGTCGAGGGTCTTGCCCTTCTTGGCGGCGCGGCGGCGCGGGCGCAGGGCGACAACTGCCTTCCGCAGCAGGGCCCGCACGTCGACGGCGATGCGCCGGGCGGCGACATCGAGCAGGAACAGAACGACCCAGGCGATCATCAGCGGCCCGGTCAGGGGCAGCGGCGTGGCGGGCCGGACCGCCCCGCCGCGGTCGAACAGGTCCATCTCGCCGGGCTCGCCGAGGATGATCCCCCCGCCCGTGGCCGCGGCGATCTCGGCCAGCAGCGGCGCGTTGTCGCTCAGGTCGCGAAACTCCGGCGCGTACGGGACCATGACCACGGTCTGGGCCAGTCCCACCTGGTCGCCGCCCGCCTTGCGATAGTGCAGGTTCACCAGGAAGCTGCCCGGCTGGTCGGCCTGGAAGACGGCGTGGTAGCGTCCGGGGCCCGCCTGGCGGAGCGTCATCTCCCGCGCGGTCATGTCGGGGGCGATCACCTGCCCGGTGATGCTGGACATCTGGACGAACTTGCCGTCCGCGTCGACGGCGTCGACGGTCACCGTGACGGACCGCCCGCGCAGGTCGGCGAACAGTTCGCAGTCGGGGCGCGGGCCCGGGCGGGCCGCCCAGCGGCCGGGCTGCTCCCAGAATCGACGGTACCCCCCCCACG
>CAZEJA010000043.1:5483-12480 GCA_964512215.1 uncultured Planctomycetaceae bacterium | reverse complement strand
CAACGGCACGTTCACGCTGGACATGCAGAAGATCTACAAGCGCCTCTTCCCCGACTACCTCCTGCAGCGCCTGGGCGAGGACCATCCGATCTACTCGCTGAACTTCACGCCCATCGACGTCGGCGGGCTGTCCGGCGTATCCAACGGCGTGCGGATGCTGGCGATCCACGCGCCGCGCGAACTGTCGCTGGCGCTGCAGCTCGGCGCTGACGGCGACCGGACGCGCCTGTTCGAACTGCTGACCAACATCTACTTCTACGCGACCGACAAGGGCATGCTCCGCCCGCGCGGCGCGCGGGCCTGGCCGGCTGGGAGCGCCGTCACACCGACCCACGTCATCCGCATCGCCCGCGTGAAGTACAAGGGCAACCACAACCCCGAACCCCTCGCGTGGCAGCGACTGGGCAGGCTCCTCGCCGACCGCCACGCCATCCGCCTGATCGTCTCCGAGCCCACGGAGATCGCGAAGCTCGACGTAAAGAAGCACCCCGTCGCCGCGATGACCGGCACGGACGCGTTCACGCTCTCCGACACCGACGCGACGCTGCTCAAGCAGTACCTCGCAGAAGGCGGCACGCTGTTCGTCGACGCCGCCGGCGGGTCGCAGGCCTTCGCGAAGGCGGCCGAGAAACACGTCCTGCCCCTGGGCGACTCCCCGCCCCGACTCATCGCGTCGACGGTGCTGACGGGCGGACCCGCACCGCTGAAACGCGTGAACTACCGGCGCGACTTCGCATTGGCGCTGGGCGACGCCAAGCACCAGTCGCGGCTCCGCGGGGTCCTCCTGAAGGACCGCCTCGCGATCGTCTACAGCAGCGAGGATCTGACGGCCGGCCTGTGCGGGTACCCCGGATACAAGCTGCGGGCTTACACCTCCGAAACCGCCGTCGCCCTCGTCACCAACCTCCTCTGTCACGTCGCGAAGATCACGCCCAAGCCCTGACGCCGGCGCGTAGTAGTCTCCAAGCTCTGGATTACCCCAACGAGCCGCGACCGCGAGGAAGCGGGGCATACGGAACAGGCGTAGTCCTGAAGTGTCCCGCTCCCTCGCGGTCGCGGCTCGCGCGTCATCTGCGGCGCCGCATCACATCCCGCCCCCGATCAGACTGCGAATCTCGGGACTGGAGATCAGCTCCCACGGGTCGATCTTCTTCGCCTGCGCCTTCGTGTCCGTCTTGCCCGCTTTGATCGCCTTCTGAAGTTGCTGTTTGACCCACGCATCCCGCTTCGCCTTGAGCGGCCGATCCTCGCCGGGCATGAACTTGAACTGCAGCCCGTCCGACAGCTCGATCGTCCCTTTCGACCGTAGAATCCGCTCGCCCTCCGTGTACCGCTGGCCGGGCTTCTTCGTCGTCAGCGAACTCTTGATCAACTCGCGGAACCGAATGTCCTCCGCCACGCTGAACCGCGGGTCCCAGTGGTAGTAGACGTACGCCAGTACGTTCCGCTCGATGTCCTTCGCCGGCACCGTTGCCGGCAGATGAATGTGCGGCCAGACCTTGTCGATGTTCTCCGGATCCTTCAACCACTCGTTCAGCAGGATCGATCCGATTCCGTACGCCGCCCGCGTGTGCGGGTCGTTCTCGTAGTACATCACCAGGCTCGGCAGGCGCATGAAGAGGATGCACTTGCGCGCTTTCGGCCGCGAGTGGTACAGGCTGGTCATGTCCGCGAAGAACTCCTGAAGCTGCCCGAACATCAGGTAGTAGTTGTTGTACAGTTCGATGACCTGGCTGGCCGGCAGGAACTCGGTGACGTAGTTGTGCCCCAGTTCATGCCACACGATGCACTCGGCGAAGTCGCCCTTGGTGAGCTTGTGGGCCTTGGCGCGTTTGCCTTCGACGGGGTCGGGGTTGTCGATGAGCTGCGGCTGCCACGTCACGACGATCATCAGCCGCCCGTTGCGGATCTCGGCCACGCCCTGAGCGCCGAGCATTCCGGAGGGGATGTAGTTGGACTTGAACGACCGCCCCCAGATCTTCGCGGTAAAGGTGATGTTCCTGCTGCTGGACGTCGACTTCCACCACGCCGGCGGATGGGCGGTCGACTCCTTGCGGATGTAGGTCACGTCCTTGCGCTGCTCCTGCGACAGCTTCGACATGTGCCTCGCGTACAGTTTCGTCTGCTCCTTCAGCGCCGGCCAGTTGCTGTCCATGTAGGCCTTCGAGAGGGCGTAGTAGTACTTGCCGTGCTCGGTGGTGGGTTGGGGTTCCGGCTTGGGTTGGGGCTTGGGGGCTACCGGCGTCGCGCCGGGAATCTTCTCAACAATCGTCGCCGTCCCGCTCGTCAGTTTGAGCTTCACGTGCGGGAACTCCGTCGCTCCGCCGACGGCAAGTCCGACGCTTCCGGCTCCGCGCAGGGCGAAGGAAGCCGGCGCGGCTAGGGACGTCTGCGGTCCCTTCCAGCGAAACAGACTGTTCCCGTCCAGATCCACCGCCACCTGAGCCGTCCCGTCGTCGTTGCAGACGACCTCGATCTCCACGGTGTACAGCTTCGCGTTCCGCAGCTTCCCGCCCTTCTTGGCGATCGGTCCTTTGCCTTTCACGTGGCTTAGCGCGTGGCGTTTGCCCATCTGATCGCTCAGCAGCAGTGACACATGCGAAGGCCCCACGGGAAAGACCACGCCCACCAGGCTACTGCCCGTTCTCCGGACAAATTGAACTTCCAGTTCGTAGCTTCCCTTGATGGAGATGGGCACCCTCAGGCGCGGGCGCTGCCCTGCGCCGGCCTTGCCCGACCCCTTCAGGACGTCCCCGTCCTTGCGCCAGTTTCCTTTGATCTTGTGCTTGCCCGGGGCCACGAGAGCCACCAGATCCACCCAGGTGTCCGCGGGAAGCGCCTCGGGGGAGGGCTTCGTTTCCGGGCCGGCTGTCTTCGGCGTGGGGGGGTCTGCAGCGTGAACCAGCAAAGCCGCCCCCAGAATCGCCGCCGCGAGTGCGATCGTGCGTTTCATGATGTCTCTCCCGTACCGTGATGTCAGAAGTGGCGAGGCACATCCCCTGCCCCGTACCTGTGCTATTGTACGGGCGCGGTCGCTGGGTGGGCAAGGACGGAAACGGGCGGGCGGCGTGCAATCCCGCCGCGTCGTGGGTAGAATCGCTCTTGCTATGCGCGACAAGGTGTTCGACTTCTTCGATCCGGACAAGGCGCGTCCGCGGCGCGGGCCGGACGTCGGTAAGGACGTGACGGCCGACATCGCCGGCGCGCCGGACGACAAGCAGCCGCTGACCGTCTCGGCGCTGGTCGGGCGCGTCAAGTCCGCGCTGGCTTCGGCGTTTCCCGACACGGTCACGGTGGTCGGGGAGATCAGCAACTTCAAGCACCACACGTCCGGGCACATGTACTTCCGCCTGAAGGATGCGAACGCCGCGATCGATGCAGCCATGTTCCGCGGCAAGGCGGGCAAGCTGAAGTTCACGCCGACCGACGGCATGGAGGTGGTGGCCGAAGGACGCGTGGACGTCTACGAGGTGCGTGGGCAACTGCAGCTCTACGTTGACCGCCTGACGCCCAAGGGCGAGGGCGCTCTGGAACTGGCGTTCCGTCAGCTTCGCGAGAAGCTGGAGAGCGAGGGCCTGTTCGACCCGGCCGCCAAGAAACCGCTGCCCCGCTTCCCGCGTGCGATCGGCGTGGTGAGCAGCGCGACGGGGGCGGCGATCCGGGACATCCGGCGGACGCTGCGGCGTCGCTGGCCGGCGGCGACCGTGTACCTGGTCCCGTCGCGGGTCCAGGGCGCAGAGGCGGCCGCTCAGATCGCCGCGGCCGTCAAGGCCCTGGACGCCGCCGCGAGCCGGTACCACATCGACACGATCCTCGTCTCCCGCGGCGGCGGGAGCCTCGAGGACCTCTGGGCGTTCAACGAGGAGGCCGTCGCGCGGGCGATCTTCGCGGCGCGAACGCCGATCATCAGCGGCGTGGGGCATGAGGTGGACGTAACGATCGCCGATCTGGTCGCCGACGTGCGGGCCGCGACTCCGACGGCCGCGGCGGAACGCGCGGTCCCCGACGCCGAGGAGATCCGCCGAACCGTGACGGACCTGCACGGGCGCCTCCGCCGCAGCGTGACCGACGATCTGGCCGCGGCGCGGGCGGAGGTGGACGCGGTCCTGCGAAGCGTGGTCTTCCGCGATCCATCCTGGCGCGTGCGGACGCAGGCGCAGCGATTGGATGAACTGTCGCACCGCCTGACGGCGTCGCTGCGTCAGGGCGTGCTGGCGGGACGGCGCCGACTGGGGCCGGTCGCGTCCGCGTTGGCGGCGCTGCACCCGGCCCGACTGGCCGAGCGGGCCCAGGGGCGCCTGGAGAAAGCCAAGCACCGTCTCGCCTGGGCCCTGCGGGGCACGTCCAAGCAAGCGGGAGAGGACCTGTCGCGGACGGCCGGTCGACTGGAGGCCGTCCATCCGAAAATCCGCCTCCGCCTGGCGAAGCAGAAGGTGGACGCGGCTGCGAGGCAACTGGAATCCATGAGCTACCGCAGCGTGCTGACGCGGGGCTTCAGCGTGACGCGGGGGCCCGCCGGCGGCATCCTGCGATCCGCGGCGGACGCCGTCGCGGGCGAGCGAGTGGAGACGGAGCTGGCGGACGGCCGCTTCCGCAGCCGCGTGGAGGAAAATAGGGACGCTCCCCTATTTCCGACTGATCCGCCATGAGGTCGGCTATGAACTGCGGGGAAATAGGGGAGCGTCCCTATTTTTCCAAAGGACCCCCAATGCGATGGCCAAGCAGAAACTGACATTCGAGCAGGCGATGGAGACGCTGGAGACGATCGTCACGGAGATCGAGCAGGGCGAGGTCTCGCTGGAGCAATCCATCGAGAAATACGCCGAGGGCATCAAGCTGATCCAGCAGTGTCGGGGCATCCTGGACGCCGCGGAGAAGAAGATCCAACTCCTCTCGCGGGGCGAGGGCGGCAAGCTCGTCGCCGACGGGGAACTGCCCGAGCCGTCCGAGTAGCCCCCTTCGGCGGCGTCGCAGGGGCGTTTTCCCCTTGTCATCGCCCCCGGGCGGACCAATAATGCGGACGGACCCCGCGACGTCGAGGTGGAGAACGCATGAGCATTCTGGCACGCATGGGCTTGCGCAGCACCCTCCTGTCGCTGTTGGAGATGGTGGTGTTCTTCGGGGTGATCTCGGTGATCTACTTCGTGGGCATCGCCGGTCTCCATGCGACGACGGTGACGATCGAGTCGATCGAGGATGCGACGTGGGGGGTGACGTTGGCGGCGTGGTTCAGCGCCCTGCCGGCGTGGCTGTGGATCGTGATGGGACTCGGCTACGTGGCGCTGCTGACCGTGTACTGGGCCCCGGGCGACCCGGAGGCCAACGAAGCGGAATTGCGGGCGTTTGGGCTGTTTGCGATCGTCGGGCTCGTCATCGGCATGGCGGCGTACTGGAAGACGGTCCGGGGCATCGCCGAGACGTTCTGGGAACTCATGGGCGGATAGGAACCCCGCCGCCAGGCACCGCTGCGCACCACAGGATATGATCGTAGACTGCCATACGCACGTCTGGTCCAGCGCCGACCAACTCGGACGGTACGTCGAGACGGTCGGCGAGGGGGCCGCCGAACGCCAGGACCTCCCGGCCAACCCCGCCGGGCACGCCCTGGCGGCGGAATGCGTCCACCGGACGCTCGTGCTCGGCGTGCGCAGCGCGTGGCTGGGCGCGGACGTGCCCAACGACTTCATCGCAGACTACGTCGCGCGCCAGGGAGGCAGGATGATCGGCGTCGCGGCGGTCGACCCGACCGAGCCCGGCGCAGTGGCGGCGGCGGAGAAACTGCTCGCCCGCCCGGAGTTTCGCGGACTGACCGTCAGCCCCGCAACGCAGAACTTCCATCCCGCCGACTCCCGCGCGATGGCGCTCTATGCGGCGGCCGAGCAGCGCGGCGCGCCCGTCGTGTTCCACAACGGCCCGCAGCTTCCGGCGCAGGCCCGCATGGAATTCGCCCGCCCGGTCCTGCTGGACGAGGTGGCGCGGGAGTTTCCGAAGCTGACGATGGTGGTCTCCTCGCTGGGCATGCCCTGGGTGGATGAAGGGCTCGCCCTGTTGAGTACGCACCCGCGCGTTTTTGGGGACATATCCGGACTCCTCCGGCGCCCGTGGCGGATGTATAATGCGATGGTGCTTGCGTACGAAGCCGGCGCAATGGATAAAGTACTCTTCGCGAGCGACTTTCCGCACCTGACGGCCGCCGACGCGATCAAGGCGCTGTACCGGATCAACGAGGTGACGCAGGGAACGAACCTGCCCACGGTGCCCCGGGAGAAGCTCCGGTCGATCGTGGAGTGCGACGCGCTGGGGGCGCTGGCGATCGCGGGCGAGGATGACCGCCCCGCCGAGAGCGACGCGGAGGACGCCGCGGCGCCGCATCCGGAAGAAGAAGGTCCGCCGCCCACCGGAACGGGCGGAGGCTGAAATACCTGACAGCAACTGAAGGAGTATGCGATGAAGAACGTGATTCCTGTCCTCGCCCTGGTAGCGGCGGTGATGATGGGCGTCGGATGCAAGAGGCAGACGGCGTCCGACCGACCCGAACCGTACGATCCGAACGTCGACGCGCCGCCGAACGTACTCGTGGAGGCGCCCTCGAACGTTCCGCGCGGAGGCGGCGGCGTTGCGAGCGCCGCCAAACCCACGCCCCCCGCGCCGAAGCCGACCGAGCCCAAGCCCACGGAGCCCAAGCCCACCGAGCCTGGGCCCGCCGAGCCCGGGGGCGACGACAATGCGAACATCGCGGAGGTCAAGCAACTCCTGACCGACGCCGTCGCCGCTGCGAAAGAAGGCAACAACGACAAGCTGATCGCCCTGTTCCCCACCGAGTTTGGCGAGGCCGTTGCCGCTCTGGATCCTCGGATGAAGGCGATGGAGCAGAAATCCGCCGACTTCGCTCAGCTCCTTCAGGACAAGCTCGGCGCTGAGCTGCCCGAGTCGGCCAAGGGCATGATCGGAGGCGGTGAAGAAGGCGGCATCAGTTCCCCGCTGGACGATTTCGCCA
>CAZEJA010000043.1:0-5469 GCA_964512215.1 uncultured Planctomycetaceae bacterium | reverse complement strand
GACGTCGAGGCGATGGTGTTCCGGGGATTCGAGGGCAAGGTGTCCGTCGACGACGGAAGTGGCGATGGACAGGGCTTCGTCAAGACCGCCGACGGCTGGAAGATGGAGGTCCCGCCCCAGGCGTCTCAGAGCATCGGCGTGCTCGGTGAGGTCGTCGACGGAACCGAGAAGTTCTATGACACCTTGACGGCCGGCGTCAACGACGGGTCGATTACAAAGGAGAATCTCGAAGCCAAGATCGAGGAAGTCTCCAAGACCACGGTCCTGCCGGCGATGATGAAGCTCATGGCGATCATGATGAGCGGAGCGGGGGGGCCGAGCGAGTAACCGCTCCCACCGGTCATCCTATGGACGAGCCGCTGTGCGCACATACTCTCGGTGAGGCGCGGTACTACCTGATGGTCACGCCCTGCGAAGCCTGCGGGAAGGGGCCGTGGGAAGTCGCAGGCGCCGACCCGCCCCAGCCGGGCCGGCAGGTGACGGTCTCCGCACGCTGCCACAACTGCGGCGGGCAGAGGACGTTCGTGTTCCGCTTCGACCACCCCCTGCCCTCCGCCGGCAGCGAGGCCGAACGCATCAACCCCACCGACTCGCCCAGCCGGATCATCGACCTGGGGCAGTGGCTGAGCCTGTTCTACATGCTCGTGGAATCGGCGGCGTCCGCGTCCAGTCCCACGGGCTCGCGCCGCGACAGCTACCGCGCCGCGCTGTGCCTGGCCGAGGCGCTGAAGTTCTATGGGGACGAAGGAGAGGAGCTTCCGCCGGCCGAGGCGATCGTCGCCCCGGCCTCGCTGGAGGCCTTCCACGAACACCCCGAGAAGTTCGCCCGCCAGAAGCTGCGGGACATGCAGGCCCGCCTGCCCGCCCTGCCCGCGATGGCCGAGCGGATCGACCGCGACGAGGACGCCGAGGACCGCCCCTGGTGGCGGTTCTGGGGCGACTGACGCCTCCCCTCCCGACCAAGGAGCATCCATGCTGCCGAAGGCCGTGACGGACTATCTCTCCGAGCACCGCGAGGCGCTGCTCGAGAAGCTCTTCGAACTGCTGCGCTTCCCCAGCATCGCCAACGATCGCTCCCAGCCGAACGCGTGCGAGCAGTGCGCCGCCTGGCTGGCCGACCATCTGGCGGGACTGGGCATGGACGTCGAGATCGCCGCCACCGAGGGCCGGCCCAACGTCCTGGCAGCGCTGCACGTCGACGACGACGCGCCGACGGTGCTGATCTACGGGCACTACGATGTCCAGCCCGCCGACCCGCTCGACCTGTGGGACAGCGATCCGTTCGAGCCCGTCCTCCGCGACGGGTGCATCTGGGGACGCGGCGCCAACGACGACAAGGGGCAGTTGTTCACGCACCTGGCCGCCATCGAGGCCTGGCAGCAGTCGGGGGGCCTGCCCGTGAACGTCAAGCTCTTCATCGAAGGCGAGGAGGAAATCGGCTCGCCGAACGTGGAGGCCTTCGTCGCCGAGCGGGCCGACATGCTGGCCGCCGACGCGTGCGTGATCAGCGACTCGGAGTTCTTCGCCCCCGGCGTGCCCAGCATCACCTATGCCCTGCGCGGGCTGACCTATGCGGAGGTCACGCTGACGGGCCCGTCCGCCGACCTGCACAGCGGCCAGCACGGCGGGGCGGTGGGCAATCCGGTCAACGCCCTGGCCCGCCTGGTCGCCGCCCTGCACGACGACGACGGGCGGATTGCGCTGGAAGGCCTCTACGACGACGTCGTGGAACTGACCGAGGCGGAACGAAGCGCGTGGGCCGCCCTGCCCTTCGACGAACAGGCCTATGCAGCCGAGTTGGGGCTCGACGCGCTGAGCGGAGGCGAGAAGGGCTTCAGCGTGCTGGAACGCCGCTGGGCACGCCCGACGGCCGACTGCAACGGCTTCGGCGGCGGCTATACCGGGCAGGGCGCCAAGACGATCATCCCCTCGACGGCGGCGGCGAAGGTCTCCTTCCGCCTTGTGCCCAACCAGGATCCGGAGAAGGTCGCTGCTGCGTTCCGCGCGTTCGTGAACGCTCACACGCCTCCCGGACTGGTCTCGACGATGACCATCGGCGCCATGGCCCGCCCGGTGATGCTACCGGTCGACGCGCCCGCGATGGCGGCCGGTCGGGCCGCGCTGGCCGAGGCGTTCGGCGCCGAGGCGACGATGATCCGCTGCGGCGCGTCGGTGCCCGACACCGAGCAGATCCAGCGGCTGCTGGGTCTGGACGCGGTCCTGATGGGCTTCGGCCTGCCGGGCGACAACCTGCACAGCCCCAACGAGCACTTCAGCCTCGACCAGCTCTGGCGCGGCGCCCGCGCGGCGGCCGCGATGCTCCAGAACCTCGCCGAGCAGGCCCGAGCATAGCCGTCCCCGGAGCCGAAGAAACGGCGCCGACACAGAGACGCAGAGGAACAGAGGGAAAAAGGGGAAATGACCAACGCCCCACCGACTGCCCCTCATCCCGTGCCGGCAGACCGTTCGTCCGCAATGCTTACAAGTAAGCATTGCCCTGGATTCCGTCGATGCAGACACGGCTGGACAAGCCAGCCGTGCCACCCTCCGTCCCCGGGGCAGGAAAGGGAATATCGAATGTCGAATAGCGAATAACGAATATCGAAGTGCAGAGAACGGCGTTCCACTACAGCGATGCGTTCCCTTCTCCTTCGAAGTTCGACATTCGACATTCCTCATTCGACATTCGTCATTCGACATTCGCCGTTGCCCTCCCTCTGTGTCGCCTGCTGTGGGTCAAGTCGCCTTGACACGCCGCGGGGAACGTGGATAATGTCTCGTTTCCCTGGTATGCAAGGAGAGTGAATCGTGTACGCAGTGATAGAAGACAGCGGTCAACAGTTCCGCGTCGCCGAAGGCGATGTGTTGAACGTGGACCTGCGCGACGTGGAAGACGGCGTGAAGGAAATCGAGTTCGACCGCGTGCTGCTGGTCAGCGACGACGGGAACGTGAAGGTCGGAACGCCCCTGGTCAGCGGCGCGAAGGTGCAGGCCGAGGTCGTCGAAGCGGTTTCCAAGGGCACGAAGGTGCACATCTACCGCCTGCGGCGCCGCAAGGCCTCCCGCAAGAAGACCGGACACCGCCAGAAGTACGTGAAGGTGAAGGTCACGAAGATCGTCGCCTGAGGCGCATCGGCCCGGAAGCAAACACAATCATGCCCGCCGAGAGATCACTCTCCCGGCGGGCATGTTGTATTCTTCAGCGATTCGCGAATAGGGAACGGCAACGGCTGCCTGCCGTTCCCTGATCGCCAATCGCTATTCGCTGTTCGCTGCCGCCCCGTGGGGCAGCCTACTTGCCCAGCTTGTAGATGCCGCGCCCGACGCGCTTGAACTTCTTGTCCCGCAGCGTGGTGGCCACGATGCCGTAGAAGTCCTTGCTGAGGCTCTTGTAGCCGGCCTTCTTGACGGCGGCGACGACTTCCTTGACCCGCATGCCGTCGCCCGCCTTGGCCAGCACGTTCTGCACGTACGTCAGCAGAGGCGTGCCGGTCGCGCGCTTGGCCTTCTTCTTGCCAGCCTTCTTCTTCGCAACCTTCTTCTTGCCGACCTTCTTCTTCGCGACCTTCTTCTTGCCCGCTTTCTTCTTCGGTCCGGGCTTGGAGGCCTGGCCGGCGAGCGACGCGATCTGCTTGTCGATCGCCGCCAGCTTCGCCGCGGCCTTACGCCGCTGCTGGCGGAGCTGCGCCAGTCTCTTCGTCTTCGCCTTGAGTTCCTTCTTGAGGTCCTCGATCGTCTTCGTCTTCGCGGGCATCCCTTTCTCCTGTGTCGTTTCTGTAAGTCAAGTGTAACTGGTACTGTCCCCGAGTCTGGAATTATAGGAAGACAGGCTACCATAATCCACTCGGAATCTCTCCAGTTTGTCCATCGGTCCTCCCGATCTACAGATATGTACCTGCCTGGTTGCGCGCTGTACATCTCTCGTCGCCGGAGTGGACCGACCGTTTCCCGGCGCCCCCTGCGCCCGTTGACCCCCGCGCCCTTGTGGCGCGCGGGCGGGGACCCTAGAATGATCTCGCAGGACGCCCCCCTTCCGGCGTCCGGAAAGAGGTAGACGACCTATGCCCGGCCCAGACGTCAGTACCGATCGAGACTCCGTCGCGTTCGTGAGCGACTACCTCCCCCGGCGCTGCGGCATCGCGACGTTCACGTACGATCTCTGCGAAGCCGTCGCCAAGCAGGGCGCTGCAGGACACGACGTGTTCACGGTGGCCATGAACGACGTGCCGGAGGGCTATCCCTACCCCGATCGCGTCCGCTTCGAGGTCCGGCAGAACGTGCAGACCGACTACCGCCTGGCGGCCGACTTTCTCAACATCACGCAGGTCTCCGCGGTCTGCATGCAGCACGAGTACGGCATCTACGGCGGCCCGTGCGGGTCCAACATCCTGTCCCTGCTCAAACGCCTCCGTCGCCCGCTGGTGACCACGCTGCACACCGTGCTCAAGGACCCCACCGACGAGCAGCACGCCGTGCTGGTCGGCATCGCTCGCCTGTGCGACCGCCTGGTGGTCATGAGCGAGATGGCCCACGAAATCCTCCACGACGTCTACGACGTTCCCCTGGAGAAGATCGTCTCGGTCCCGCATGGCATTCCGGACGTGCCGTTCGTCGACCCGAATTTCTTCAAGGACCAGTTCGGCGTCGAGGGGCGCAAGGTCATGCTGACGTTCGGGCTGCTCTCGCCGGGCAAGGGCCTGGAGTACGCCGTCGAGGCCCTGCCCACCATCGTCGCCAAGCACCCCGAGGTCGTCTACATTATCCTCGGCGCCACGCACCCGCACATCAAACGGGAGAACGGCGAGGAGTATCGCAACGGGCTCATCCGCCGGGCCAAAGAACTCGGCGTGAGCGATCACCTCATCTTCGTCAACCGGTTCGTCGAACTGGAGGAGTTGTGCGAGTACCTCGGGGCGGCGGACATCTACGTCACGCCCTACCTCAACGAAGCCCAGATCACGTCGGGAACGCTGGCCTACGCGCTGGGCACGGGCAAGGCGACCGTCTCCACGCCCTACTGGTACGCCCAGGAGATGCTCGCCGACGGGCGCGGGCGCCTGGTGGGCTTCCACGACGCCGAAGCAATCGCCGAGAACGTCGTCGACCTGCTCGACAACGAAACCGAACGCCACGCGATGCGCAAGCTGGCCTACAACTACTGCCGCGAGATGAGCTGGCCGAACGTGGCCCAGCGGTACCTCGACCTGTTCGCCGAGGCGCGGGACGCCTACGTGCAGCGGACCCGCACCGCGGTGGCGACCCCGACCGCGCTGGCGCGGAAGCCGCAGGACGAACTGCCCGAAGTCGACCTCCGCCACCTGTACGTGCTCACCGACGACACGGGCATCGCCCAGCACGCCCAGTACGCCACGCCCGACCGCAGCCACGGCTACTGCACCGACGACAACGCCCGCGCCCTGATCGTGGCCGCCATGCACTGGGACCTGTACCGCGACGAGAGCATCCTGC
>CAZEJA010000042.1:0-12660 GCA_964512215.1 uncultured Planctomycetaceae bacterium | reverse complement strand
GCCCGGCGGATCAGAGCGGTCGCCTCCTGTCCGTCCAGCGGGACCAGCAGGTCTACCGCCGTCGCGATCATGCCCAGACGCATCGCCGCGCCCCCGGAACCCTCCGCTGAGGTGAGAAGCTGCTTGGCCAGCGCGACGTCGTCCGCCGGCGTGGGCGTCGCCCGCACCTGCCTGAGGATGCTCGCGTATTGCTTCGCGACCTCCTTGCGCGCGGAGGCGATCTGCTCGTCGGTGATCCCCCCGGCGACACTTGTTCCCGTCAGGAGCGCGATGAAGACATACTCAATTCGCATCCTGCCCACCTCGTTATCTCGTGCAACACCTGCCAGAAGGGTCCCCGCCCCATATCCACGGGAGCGACGTAACTATCTTCCCGCGCGCATATTCGCACGTCAAGCATCGTGTGCCACCATCAGGGGAGATTCCCTTCCCGTTCAGGTCGCATTCCACTGTATAGACGCCGACACCCCGGTTTCGTTCCGCGCAAATCCGAGATCAGGTAGCCATCCATTCACCGGGGCGCGGCGGCCCCTGTCGGCGAATGCGTCGGTCAGACGCGCTGAACCGCGATGACCTCGACGGGACAGACAAGCAGGCAAGCCCCGCAGCCGTTGCATCTGCGCGGATCGACCTCCACGGTATTCGTGTACGTCTCTTCATGGAAACGCAGTGAGATCGCCTCCTGCGGACAGGCGTCGACGCAGACCGCGCACGTCTGGTCGGCGGCGATCAGGCACGCGGGCATGTCAATGACCGCCAGACCGATCGGCCGACGGTTCTTGCTCTCCAGCGACAGGCGCTCGATGGCGCCGGTGGGACAACTCCGTGTGCATGCGTGGCAGGTTTCGAGACAGTACCTCTGACTGTTCCGCTCGGTCGGGAAGTGCACGACGGGCGTCAGGAAGCCGGATACATCCCCGGTCAACTGGCGCTCGATGATCCGGCTGGGGCAGGCCCGAACGCAGTTGCCGCACCGCACGCACAGGGCCTTGAAGTGCATCTCGTCCGGCGCTCCGGGCGGGCGAAGCACGGGCGGCGAGGCACGGAAGAGCCTCGGGACCGCCAGCGCCCACGCAGCACCCGCGCCGGCGCAGAGCACGGATCGCCTCCCCAGATGCGGGTCCGCCTTCGGAGGACTCCCTTCCGATCGAACGGGACGGGCGAGCAGGCGTTTGAGATCGGCGAGCATCTCCTGCGTTCCGCCCAGCGGGCAGAGGCGCACGCACCACAGATGTGGCGCGATGAGGCTCAGGACCACGATGGACGCCAGTCCCGCCGCCGGCGCTGCGCTTGCCGCCGTCAGCGGGGCGTGAAGCACGCCTGCCGCCCCGCTGAAGATAGCCAGCGGGTCCAGCCAGAGGAAGAGCGGACAGCCCAGCAACGCCCCGCCCAGCGACGCCAGAGCCAGCCATTGGCCGATGGGAGGCAGCGCCGCGCCGTTGAGTTTGCGGAGAAACCCCGCCCGGCTGCACGTCTCCACGATCAACCCGACGGGGCAGAGATACCGGCAGAACCAGCGCCGCCGCAGGGCCATCAGCACGATCATCGGCCCGGAGCAGGCCGCCACGAGGCCGACCGACCGCAACGCCACGCTCGATATGACAGCCACGTGCGGACTCAGCGCCGACAGCGCCCACACCCCCCAGGATGCCGGACCGGTCGCCAGCAGCGCCGCCAGCGCCACCAGTGCGGTGCATCGTATCCCATACCGCGCAGCTCTTGTCCCAGGCGCCTTGTCCATGCCGTTTCCCGATCGCTACCCGAGGTACGCGCCCTGCTTCTTCAGCAGCGCCTGCAGCTTGGGGACCTCAACGTCGCGCGGGCGGCACTTGTCGGTAACGGCCAGGGCGGCCGCTGCGCCCGCAGCGTGGCCAAGCAGGAAACACGGCGCGATCAGCCGCGTGTAGTTCATCATCCTGTTGTCCGCGGCCACGCACCGCCCGGCCGCAAGGAGATTGTCCACCCGGACCGGCACGAGGGCGCCGTAGGGGATCTGGCAGGGCTTGTCCACAAAGGACGCTCCGCCGACCCCGACCACGTCCGCGAACGTTCGTCCCGCTTTCGCCTCGGCGTACGCCATCTCGTGCGTGCCCGTGAGCGTACGCGAGATCCGCACACCCAACTGGGCAGCCGTCTCCAGCAGGAACACGTCCTCGCAGCCCGGCGTCGCCTGAATGGCCTCGAGCTTCCGCCAGATGGCCCTGCGCGCGTCCATTTCGCATCGCGACAGGGCTTCCACGTCGAGGCAGTCGGCCGACGGGCCCTGCATGTTCACCCAGTTCACACTGGGAATCGGCGTCTTGCTGCCCAGCGGGGGCATGCGCTTGCCGGAAGCCTTGACCTTCGCGCGGTCGATGCGGTCGACGTTGCCCAAGCGATGCACCAACCCGATGCGATGCACGTGACGCGTGTGTTCGGCCCCCGCCGCGCCGAAGACGTCGCCGTCGCCCGTAGCGTCGACCACGACCTTGGCCCGCACGGCCTGGCAGCCGGACTTGCTCTCGAAGATAACGCCCCGGACCGCGACACCGTCCAGGATCGCGTTGGTCGCCCAACTGTGGAGGAGGATGTTCACCCCCGCCTCGCGGAGCATCTCGTCCATGACAAACTTGGTGGCCTCCGGATCGCTGGTGGGGTTGAACTTGCCCGGGGCCTGGTTGATGATGCCGTGGTTGATCTTCACAAGCCGTTCGAGCATCTCGTCCCCGACGCCGCGAACGCACTTGGTCAGCTTGCCATCCTGCCTGGCGTGCGTGGCCAGGACGATCAGTACGAGTCCGCCGGTCCACAGCCCGCCGAAGTGCCCGTAGCGTTCGACGAGGGTGACGTCCACGCCGGTGCGCCGGGCGGCCAATGCGGCGATGACCCCCGCGGGCCCGCCGCCGACGACCAGCACGTCGGTGGTGCGCACCACCGGGATCTCGCGCTGGGGTTGGATCACCTTCCCGCCCGCCAGCGTCACGGGCCTGCCGCGGGGGATGGGTTCGGCTTGGATGATCTTGCCCGCCTTGTGGATGGGGTCGGCCTGGGCGCGTCGCGACGGGTCCGCCGACCCGACACCGAAGGCAACCCCCGCTGCACCGAGCCCCATGCTCCTGAGAAACCCACGCCTGCTCGATCCGCTCATCTGGAATCTCCGTCCCTGTCGAGTCTGTCGGCCAATGTATCCCGAGTGCGCTCATCACCTGTCGGTGTGCCGGCAGCGCCTCCGATGAGGAGCAGTATGACTCGTGCGGCAGGCGGTGGCAATAGAGGGCCGATGCGGCCTATCGACCGACGGGGGCGCGGTGGGCGATGGCCGCCAGGGCTTCGGCGGCAGTGCGGACGTGGTCTTCGGTGGTGAAGGGCCCGAAGCTGAGGCGACACGTGCCCGTCGGGTGCGTGCCGATGGTCTCGTGGGCCAGCGGGGCGCAGTGCACCCCCGGACGGGAGCAGATGCCGAAGTCGTTCTCCAGCGCGACTGCCAGGTCGCACGGCGAGAACCCGTCGACGTTGACGCTGAAGACGCCCGCACGATGGGCGACGTCGGTTGGACCGTAGACGGTCAGGTGCTCGGCGCCGCCGGTCAGTTCGAGAAACAGCCTGCAGAGCTGCTCATCGTGGGCGCGGAGTCCGACGACGCCGCGGTCGAGCACCCAGGCGACGCCCTCGGAAAGCCCCGCCAGTCCGATCGCGTTGTGCGAACCGATCTCGTACTTGTCGGGCATCGTGTCCGGCTGGACGGGCTGCTCGCTGATCGTGCCCGTGCCCCCCTCTTTCATCGTCGCGAGCCCGGCCTCCACGCCGGGGCGGATGTAGAGCACGCCCGTGCCCAGCGGGCCCAGCAGGCCCTTGTGTCCGGGGAAGGCCAGCAGGTCGACCCCGATCGCCTGCACGTCGATCTCGACGTGCCCCGCCGACTGGGCGGCATCGACCAGGAAGGGAACGTCCCGCTCGCGCGCGGTCCGTGCGATGTCGGCGATCGGCTGCATCGTGCCCGTCACGTTCGAGACGTGCACGCAGGAGATCAGCTTCGTCTCCGGGCGGATCGTCCGGCGGATGTCGTCGGGGTCGACCAGTCCTGTCGTCGGATCGCACGGGATGAATTCCGGAACCAGGCCCGTCTGCTCCCGCAGCGCGTTGTACGGGCGGAGGACGGAATTGTGCTCCAGCGCCGTCGCGATGGCGTGCGAGCCCGCGGGGGCGGTGTTCAGCAGCCCGCGAATGGCGGTGGAGAGCCCCTCCGAGCAGTTCATCGCAAAGACGATCCGCTCGGGCGACTCGGCGTGAATAAGCTGGGCGACGCGGGCGCGGCAACGGGTGATCATCTGCTCGCAGGCCTTCGCCTCCTCGTACGCCCCCCGCCCGGCCGAGGCGCCGCACGTGCGGGCGAAGTCGACCATCGCGTCGGTCACCGCGTCGGGCTTGGGGAAGCTCGTCGCCGAGTTGTCCAGGTACACGCGCTGCATCGACGCCATCCTACGGATTTGACGGAGACGATTCAACCGGCCCGCCCCGGACCATCGCACGCGAACCCCGATCCGCGTACAATACACGCCACGCCGTTATCAAGGAGCCCCGAATATGCAACCGCGTGCAAGTCGTCCGTCGCGTTCAATACTGGCTTGCCTCTCGGCGTTGCTGCTCTTGTCCGCAGTTCCGGTGTCTGGAGCGGATGCGCCTTCTTCGAAAGCCCCCGTTCTGAAGCACTCCGAGATCGTCTTCATGTTCCTCGCCAACAGCGAGGAGTACAAAGCCTACGGCGCGACGTTTGTCGCCTGGGGCGGCACTATGGACGCTAAGCAGGTCAAGCGACACCGCGACCTGGGCATCCGCTGCGCCGCCCACATGTGGTGCCTGACGGCCGGGGCGAAGCTCATCCATGAGGACCCGAAGCTCCGGGCGGCCTGTGCGATCGACATCGAGGGCAAGCCCGTCGAGGTGCCCTGGCTGTTCGATAAGACGTACAAGGGCACGAAGAGTTACTTCGGCTGCACCAACAACCCGGACTACCGCAAGCTGCTGCGCGATCGGGTCCGCGACGTGATGAAGGGCAAGCCCGACGGGCTGCACGTCGACGATCATCTCGGAGCGGCGGCCGCAGCGTGGCATCACGCGGGCGGCATGTGCGACCACTGCATGGCCGCCTTCCGCACGTACCTTAAGACGCACGCCACGCCGCAGCAGCTCCAGGCCGCCGGCGTCAAGGACCTGAAGACGTTCGACTACCGCAACCTGGTTCGCAAGTACGCCACCACCCGCGCCCAGTGCAGGAACTGGAAAACCCAGCAGAAGATCCCCTTGTGGTCCACGTTCAAGCAGTTCCATCTTCACGCGGCGGCGGAGAACGTGCGGCAGCTCGGCAAACTCGCCGAGGAGGTGGCAGGACACCCCGTCACGCTCAGCGCCAACGCGGGCATCTCCCACGAGCCGCACCGATACGTCGTGAAGTACCTCACGCACGTGATCTGCGAAATCCTCCAACGCGCCTCAGCGGGGACGGCCAAGCCCGAGGAAGCGCTGACGGCCTACCGGCTGGCGACCGAGTACGGCAAGCCCCTGGCCGGCACGGCGAGCGGGCAGGACTGGGCGTTCGCCAAGGCCAACGCTTGTCACGACCTCGTTCGTTCCTGGATCGCGTTGGCGTACGCGCACGGGCAGCGGTTCATGGTCCCCCACCCGAGAAGGCAGTGGTGCTTCACGAAGCAGCTCGGCACGCACTGGTACGAGGCCCCCATCGAAGCCTTCGCGCCGGTCTACCAGTTCATCAAGCGCCACGCCGACTGCTTCGACGGCCTGGAGGCGATGGAACTCGAGGGGCTCACGCCCCCCGCCCAGACGATTCTCACCGTTCGCCGCAGCGCGAAGAAGAGGCGAACCGTGGTTCACGTGCTGAATCGAGACTACGACGCCGATGCGAAGAAGATGCGCACAAGGAAGAACGTCGTCATCCGCATTCCCGTTTCGCCCGGAGAGAGGCCGGCCGGGAACGTCAAGCTGCTCGCCTACGACGCGGAGCCCATGGAGGTCCCGGTGAAGCGCCTGCGCGGCGGCGCTCAGATCACGCTTCCCTCTCTGCATCTCTGGACGATCATCGTCCTGAAGTGAAAGAGAAAGCCCATCCCTGGGGGATGGGCTTTCGGTGCGGTTGGGATGTTCGGAGTTGCTTACGCTTTCAGCACGTCGAGGAGGACATCGATGCCCTGATCGAGCGTATCCTCGTCGATCGTCAGCGGGGGCGCGAGGCGCAGGACGGTGTCCTGCGTGTAGTTGATGATCACGCCGCGGTCGAGGCAGCCCATGAGCGTGTCCCTGCCCGGGCAGTCCAGCGGAATGCCGATCATCATGCCCGCACCGCGGACGTCCTGCACCTTGCCGATTCCGGCGTCGCGGATTCGCTGGGCGATCTGCTCGCCCAGGACCTTCGCCCGCGTGGTGAGGTCCTCGTCCTCGATCAGTTTCATCGTCGCCAGCGCCGCGGCCGCACAGAGGGGCTGACCGCCCATGGTGCAGCCGTGCGTGCCCGGCCGCAGCAGGTCGGCGTACTTCGGGGCAGCCATCATCACGCCGACGGGCAGTCCCCCGCCGATGGCCTTGCCCAGCGACATCGCATCCGGCTCGATGCCGTAGTGTTGATAGGCGAACCACTCGCCGGTCCGGGCCGGGGCGGTCCAGACCTCGTCGCTGATCAGCAGGATGCCTTTCTCGTCGCACAGCGCCCGCAGGGCCTGCATGTACTCCACGGAGGGCACGTTGACGCCGCCCTCGCCCTGGATGGGCTCGACGATAATGCCGGCCGTCTCGTCGTCGACGGCTGCCCGCAGCGCGTCGATGTCGCCGAAGTCCACCTTCACGTTGCCCGGCAGCATGGGCTCGAAGCCCTTGTGGTACTTCTCCGGTGTCAGCGACAGGGCGCCCATCGTCCGACCGTGGAAGCAGTTGTGGAAGCTGATGACCTTGTACCGCCCCTCGCCGGCGGCCAGACGCGCGAGCTTCAGCGCCGCCTCGTTCGCCTCGGCGCCGCTGTGACAGTAGAAGGCCTTGCCGCCGAAGCCGTGCTCGGCGATCGACCGGGCCAACTCCACCTGCGGGGCGTTTGTGAAGAGGTTGCCCGCCGTGGTGAGCGTGTCGGCTTGCTGCTTGACGGCCGCCATGACGGCCGGATGACAGTGCCCCGCCACGCCCGCCGAGCCGAAGCCGGCGAACAGGTCGATGTATTCCTTGCCGTCGGCGTCCCAGATCCTCGCGCCCTGCCCGCGTACCATCGCGATGGGCAGGCGCCCGTAGTTCGGAATCAGGTACTGGTTCGTCGCGTCGACAATGTCTTTCTGACTGGCCATGCTCGTTCTCCTGCACGGGCGGTCGCGCCCGCCGAATCGGAAGGCAAGGTTGTACGCCAATGCCCCCGCCCCGTCAAGGCGTTCGTCCCCGTCGACCGGGGCGACGAGCCGCGACGGCAAGGGAGCGGGCAGACCCAGTCCGTGCGAGAACTGACCGTTCCCGCTCCCTCGCGGTCGCGGCTCGTTGGCACGCTGTAATCTGCCCCCGAAGACTGGGGTACTCCTGATCCCGTCCCTCCGGGACGTTTCCGTTTCCCCCAGGCGCCCTGCCTAGAATGGTCTGATGAATAAGGGATGGACGATCCTCTTCCTGGCGGCCCTGTGGGGGGCACAGTCGGGCTGCGAGAACTCTCAACCGGCAGGGAACACCACCGTGACCACACAAACGGACACGCATACGAAAGCCGTGCACGGCATCGCCTGGCGCGAGTGGGGGCCGGACGTATTCGAACTGGCGCTGAAGGAGGACAAGCTCATCCTGTTCGACAGCGGCGCCACGTGGTGCCACTGGTGCCACGTCATGGACCGCGTCACGTACGAGGATGAGGAGGTCATCCGCCTGATCCAGCAGAAGTTCATCCCCGTGCGGATCGACCGCGATCGCCTGCCGGATGTGGACGCCTACTACCAGCGGGCGGTGGCGGTGTTCGACTCGCGCGGCGGCGGCTGGCCGCTTACGGTCATCATCAGCCCCGAGGGGCACACGCTGTACAAGGCGACGTTCGTCCCCCCCCGCGCGGACCCGCGATACGGGGCGCGGATGGGGCTGATCGACCTGCTCGAGACGGTCGAGAAGCAGTGGCGGGCCAACCGCGAACAGATCAACACGGCCGCCGCGGAGATCCGCACGCGCGTCGCCCAGTCGACCCGCGCCGCCCTGTCGCGTCCGGGCGACTTGTCGGATGAGAAGGTCGAGGAGATCCTCTCGGGCGTGAAGGACTCGTTCGATCCCGTCTATGGCGGCTTCGGGCGGGTGCCGAAGTTCTTCGCCACCTCCGCGATCGATCTGCTGCTGGCCCGCGGGTGGGCGGGCGACGAGACGGCGCGGAAGATGGCGACCCAGACGCTGGAGTCCATCGCGCGCGGCGGCGTGTACGATCACGTCGGCGGCGGCTTTCACCGGTATAGCGTCGATGCGCGGTGGCACGTGCCGCACTTCGAGAAGATGGCCTACGACAACGGGCCCCTGCTGACGCTCTATGCGGATGCGTATGCCCTGACGGGGAATGAGGAGTTCGCCCGCATCGCCAGGGAGATCATTGCGTGGGTCGACCGCGACCTGTCCGCCCCGGACGGGAAGAGCTTCTACGCCAGCCAGGACGCCGACGTGGGGCTGGACGACGACGGCGACTACTTCACGTGGACGGTCGATGAGGTCAAGCAGGCCGTCGGGCGGGATGCGAAGACGGTGCTCGCGTGGTATGGCGTGGAGGACAGCGGCGACATGCACGAGCGCCACGGGCGGAACGTGCTGCACGTGACGCGGACACTCGAGGAGTTCGCGGCAGAGCACGGGGGGAAAGTGGACAAGCTCCGGGCGCGGCTGGAATCCGCGAGGGAGAAGCTGCTCGCCGCCCGCGCGAAACGGCAAGCCCCGGGGATCGACAAGACCGTGTTCGCGGACCTCAACGGCATGTTGATCGACGGGTACCTGACCGCATTCGAGCGTCTGGGCGACACGGAACCCCGCGACAAGGCGATCCGCGTGCTGGATCATCTGCTCGACACGCTGCGGGACCAGCGCGGCGTGTTCGCGCACTTCCGCGATGCGAGCGGATTGCGGAAGATCGGCATGCTGGCCGACCAGGCGTGGATGACCCGCGCGCTGGTCCATGCCTATCGCGTAACCGGACAGGAGAAGTACCTCTCCGCCGCAGCCGTGCTGGGCGACTACATTCTGAAGCACCTGACGGCCGAGGACGGCGGGCTGCTGACGGTAGCGGAGTCCGATGCCGAAGGCCCTGCCGTCATCGAACCCACGCGGAGTTGGGACGACGCCCCCGTCCGCAGCGCCGCCTCCGTCGCCGCCCAGACGCTGATCGACCTGGGCTACCTGACCGGTGAGGACGAGTACGCCGCGGCGGCGGCGAGGGCCTTGGGCAGCTTCGCCGAAGCGGCCGGGCGACGCTGGGGGACGTTCCTCGGGGGGTACGCCGTCGCGACGGACCATCACGTCAACGGTCCGCGGACGATCCTGGTGGTCGGGCCCGCGGGCGAGGACGCGACGCAGGCTCTGACGGCCGCGGCGCGACGGGCCTACGTGCCCGGCGCGATCGTCCTGTCGCTGGACCCGACCCGCACCGCCGACGCCGCGCGGATCGAGCAGTTGGGATACGCCGCGCAGGACCGCCCGGTCGCCTACGTCTGCCGAGGGAAGGTCTGCCTGGCGCCGGTGGATACGCCGGAGAAGTTGCTGGAGACGGTTGCTCGGCTTCGCGGGAGGGATGGCGGGGAGTGACGTTTCCGGAGGGGGAGATCCCGCCGATTCGTCCCGACACGTCGGGACTCATCAGCGGGCTTCGGTGCGTTGGGGTTGACGTAGGCTGCTTTTCTCTCTACATTCACCTGTCTTGGCCCGCCCCGACGCGTGTGGCGGGCCGGCTACCCGACCGCCGGGCCCGCGCTGTGTGAGCGCGGGTGGACGCGGCGGGGCAATTACAGGGACCCACCCCATGCCGGAAGAGACCCAGGAAAACCCCCAGGAGCAGTTGGACGATGCGCAGAGAGAGCCCGAGCAGCCTGCCGACGCCGTAGAGCCCGCGGAGCCCGTCGAGGCCGAAGCCCCCGACGAGCAGGAAGAGGAAGGCGACGGCCTGCCGGAGAACCAGGTCGACGTTGAGGATGCCGGGACGCTCAAGAAGAAAGTCACCGTGACGATCTCGCGCGAGCGGATCGACGCGAAGCTGGACGAGATGTACGGCGAGTTGTCGGAGACCGCGCAGGTTCCGGGCTTCCGCATCGGGCGGGCGCCGCGGCGCCTCATCGAGAAGCGTTTCGGGCGGGACGTGTCGCAGGACGTGCGGAACGCGCTGATCGGCGAGTCGATCGGCGATGCCCTCGAGAAGTCGGAGCTCAAGACGCTCGGCGAGCCGGAGATCGACCTCGACGAGATCGAGCTGCCCGACGCGGGCGAGATGGCGTTCAGCTTCGAAGTGGAGATCGCGCCGGAGTTCGACCTGCCCGAACTGAAGAACATCCCGGTCAAGAAGCCCGCCATCGCCATCGACGACGCACGGATCGACGAGACGCTGGACCAGTGGCGTCAGGGCCAGGCGAAATTCGAGATCACCGACGATCCCGCCCAGGCCGACGACATGGTCCAGGCGCACGCGGTCGTCACGGTCGAGGACGCCCCCGGCGCCGACGTGCCGGGCCTTTCGCTGCGGGTCGCGCCCGGACAGATCGAGGGCCTGCCTCTCGTGGACCTCGCCGACGCCCTGAGCGGCAAGAAGGCGGGCGACGGCGCCACGCTGACCGTCGACGTGCCCGAGTCGCACCCGAACGAGCAGTGGCGCGGCAAGAAGGCGTCGGTCGAGGTGACGCTCTCGCAGGTCCGCCGCCAGGTGCTGCCCGAGATCGACGAGGAATTCGCGGGCGGACTGGGCTACGATTCCCTCCAGCAGCTCCGCGACGACGTCAAGGCCCGCCTGGAGTCCACCGTCGACCGCGACGCGAAACGCGAGATGCGAAGCCAGGTCTGCGAGTACCTGCTCGAGAAGACCCAGTTCGACCTGCCCGAGGGCGTCGTGACGCGCCACACGGAGAGCGTTCTGCAGCGGCGGATGGTCGAGCTGCTGCAGCGCGGCGTGCCCCGCAACCGCATCGACGAGAACCTCACCGAGCTGCAGGCCGCCGCGGGCGAGCAGGCCGAGCGCGACCTGAAGCTGTCGTTCATCATCGCTCAGATCGGCGAGGCCGAGAGCATCGACGTCGAGGACGAAGAGATCAACGCCCGCGTGGCGGAGATGGCCGCCATGTACGGGCGGCGCCCGGAGAAGCTGCGGCAGGAGCTGGAATCCGACGGGAGCCTGCAGTCGGTGGCCACGTCGATCCGCGAGGAGAAGATCCTCGACAAGCTCCTGGACGACGCGAAGGTCACGGAAGTGGCCCCGGAAGAGCTGGCGGCCGAGAAAGCGGGCGAGGGCGACGCCGACAAGCCCAAGAAGTCCAGGAAGAAAGCCGCCAAGAAAGCGGCAAAGAAGACCGCCAAAAAGGCCGAGAAGAAGTCAGACAAGAAGTCGTCCGCGAAGAAGGACGAGGACAAGTAGCATCGGGAGTGCGGGCATGAATCGAACACCGGACCCACGCAACGCCGGTTACGGCGCCCAGCGGGACTACGCCTGGCGGCGGGAAATGACGCTCGAGGAGCGTCTCGCCGAGGAGCGCATCCTGTTCCTCTGGGGCGAGATCACCCCGAGCACCGCCGGCGGCGTGATCATGCGGATGCTGGAGCTGCAGGCCAAGGCCCCCACCCGCGAGATTCAGTTGTACATCAACTCGCCCGGCGGGTCGGTGGACGACACGCTGGCGATCTACGACACGATGCAGTTCCTCGGCTGCGACGTCGCGACGTTCTGCGTCGGACAGGCCGCCAGCGGGGCGGCGATGATTCTGGCCGCGGGCACGAAGGGCAAGCGGTTCGCCCTGCCCCACAGCAAGATCATGATCCACCAGCCCTGGGGCGGCGTGACCGGACAGGCCGCCGACATCCAGATCCAGGCCGAGGAGATCCTCAAGGCCAAGCGCCTGCTCAACGAGCTGCTCGCCCAGCACACCGGGCGGAAGGTCAAGCAGATCGAGGACGAGACGGAGCGCGACCGCTACCTCACGCCGAAGGAGGCGATGGAGTACGGGATCGTCGACGAGATCGTCGAGACGGCCGTCGCGAGCAAGAAGGACTGAGACATGGTAGACAACCAGCACCTCGTTCCGATCGTCATCGAGAAGACCGGCCGCGGCGAGCGGAGCTACGACATTTACAGCCGCCTGCTGCGAGACCGGATCGTGTTCATCGGCGGCGCCGTCGACGACGCGATGGCCAACCTGATCGTCGCGCAACTGCTGTTCCTCAGCAACGAGGACCCGCACGCCGCGGTCAGCCTCTACATCAACTCCCCCGGCGGGTCCGTCTCCGCGGGGCTCGCGATCGCCGACACCATGCAGTTCGTCCGCCCCGACGTGTCGACCTACTGCGTGGGCATGGCCGCCTCGATGGGCGCCGTGCTGCTGGCCGCCGGGACGAAGGGCAAGCGCTTCGTCCTGCCCAACAGCCGCGTGCTGATCCACCAGCCGCTCATCCAGGGCGTGCTCACCGGGCCCGCGACCGATCTGGACATCGAGG
>CAZEJA010000041.1:0-12692 GCA_964512215.1 uncultured Planctomycetaceae bacterium | reverse complement strand
GCCGGCGACGACGTCATCATCACGCCCGCGCCGAACGACCGCGCGCTCGTCGTCGACGCACCGCTGAAGGACATCGAGAAAATCGAGCAGCTCGCCAAGAGCCTCGACACCGAAGAGCAAGCCGTCGACAAGCTCACCGTGCGGACCTACCAACTCGAGAAGGCCAGTGCGTCCGACCTGGCCCGGTCGCTGGCGAAGCTGTACATGCAGCAGGTGACCAGCTCCTACAGCCGCACGCCCACGCCGAAGTCGTCCGAGCCCCAGCCGCGCTTCGAGGCCGAGACGTCCACCAACCAGCTCCTCGTCGCCGCCACGGAAAAGCAGTTCCCCGAGATCGAGAAGCTGATCGAAAAGCTGCAGGCCGCCGCGGTCCTGACCCGCATCAGCCGCACCTTCCAACTGAAGTTCGCCAAGTCCGCGGACATCGTCTCCGTACTGCAGTCGATGTTGCGCGACACCTCCTCTTCCAGCCGCTACTCGTCCAGTTCGTACAGCCGGTACTCCTCCGGGTCGACCACGCGGTCAGAGCCCGTCCGCATCGCGTCGCTGCCGTACGCGAACTCCATCGTCATTGAGGGCCCGCCCGACAAGCTCACAATGGCCGAGCAGCTCATCAAGACGTTTGACGTCCCCGAGGCCGCCAAGGCGACGTCCATCCAGGTCATCCGCCTGACCAACGCCCAGGCCAGCAGCCTCGCGACGGCGATCAACGCGATCCTCGCCGGGCAGGCGTCCCGAAGCACGTCCAGCCGCTACGGCAGCAGCTACTCCCGCACGTCGTCCTCGACGGCGTCGGCGGAGGACCGCGTCACCGTCACGCCCGAGCCGAACTCCAACAGCGTGCTGGTTCGCGGCCCGGCCGACGAGATCCCCGCGGTGGTCGAGATGATCAAGGCCCTCGACAAGGACTCCGACAGCCAGGGCATCCAGGTGCGGACCTTCCTGCTCGAGAAGGGCGAGGCCAGCGCCGTCTCCCAGACGCTCGGGACGATGTTCCGCGACATCATCCGCCAGAAATACAGCTACGGGTCAGGCATGACGCCGCCGACGTTCACGGTGGCGGCCGACGACCGGACGAACACGCTGATCGTCTCGACCACGCCGGGGCACTTCGCGCTGGTCGAGCAGCTTCTGGAGAGCCTCGAGAACGCCCCGCAGCGACCGGTCAACGACGTGGAGTACTTCTGGCTGCTCAACGCCGACGCCGGCGCCGTCAAGACGAAGATCGACGCGATGTACGCCGCACGCCGCGGGACGGACAAGCCTGTCGTCGAAGTGGACGACTACACCAACTCCGTCACCGTCATCGCCAAGGCGGAGGACATGCTGGACATCACCCCCGTCATCAACAAGCTCGACGAGGGCACGATCGACAACACCGTGCAGGTGCGGATGTTCCCGCTGGCCGACGTGCGGGCCGAGAAGATGGCCGAGGTCATCAAGAGCGTCTACTCGCAGCTCTACGGCGAGAAGGTGATCATCTCGAACGAACTGCCGAAACCCACCACGCCGGACGGCGCCGCGGGCGAGAGCCTGCTTAACCCGATTCCCGATGCGCTGAACGATCCGGGCGGGGCGACGAAGGTCTTCCCGGCGCCCAAGGAAGAGCCCAAGACGCCCGCTACGCAGCCCGCGACCAAGCCTGCTGCGGAGACTCCCGAGGCCAAGACGCCGACCGAGGAAGAGCCCGTCGAGGAAGAACCCGCGACCGTGACGATTTCCGTGGACGCGACGGCCAACGCGCTGCTGGTGTCCGGCACGCGCTCGCAGTTGGACGCGATCGATCAGATCATCCTGGACCTCGCATCGGCCGCGGAGGATGCTGAGGCGGAATTCCGCATCTTCCGGATCAAGAACGCCGACCCGGTCGAACTGGCCAAGACGCTGGACGCCATGTTCAACCCGAAGATGAAGATCAACACCGCGGCGCTGAAGGCCGCCCAGGCGGCGCAGCAGAATGGGCGAAGCAGCAAGAGCGGAGCTACTCCGCGGATCACACTGCCCCCGCCTCCGCCGCCGGTGATCACGGTCGTGCCCGATGCGCGCACGCGGAGCCTCATCATCCGCGCCAAACCGATGGACTTCGACATCATCACGCCGCTGCTGGACCATCTGGACGCCGAGGAGGGGTCGGCCAGCGAGATCCGGGTGTTCGTCCTGCAGAACACGGACGCCACGGAGGTCGCGAAGAACCTGACGGACCTGCTGAAAGGCCCCACGCCGATCATCCCCAGCTCCGCGCTGCGGCCGGGAACCAGCAGTAGCAGCAAGAGCAAGAGCAGTTCATCGGGGCAGGCGCAGCGCGCGGAGATGGTCCGCCAGATGCTGCAGATGCAGGCCACTGCAGGGAAAGGGAGTGTTTCCGCCAGCACGACCGAGGCGGTGAGCATCTCCGCGAACCGGCAGACGAACTCGGTAATCGTCTCCGCGACGCCGGACACAATGAAGCTCGTCGAACGGCTCATTCAGGAGCTGGACCAGTCGGCCGCTCTGGCGAAAGTGCCCGCGGTGCGCCTCTATCCGCTGGAGCATGCGGAAGTGAGCACGACCGTCTCGGCGCTGACGCGAATCTTTTCCGGCGCAGCAGCCGGTGCGCGGCGGACGCCCGGAGCGGCCCAGCAGACGCCGATCGTGATCACGGGCGACGAGGCCGGCGGGGTCGTGATCGTCTCGGCGCCGATTGAGAAGCACGAGTTGATCGAGAAGGTCATCACGGACATCGACGGCGCGCAGGGCACGGACGAAGTGACCGTGCGGGTCTACAAGATCGAATACGCGCAGGCTTCGACGGTGGCCGGGGCGCTGACGACGACGCTGAGCGGCTCGTCGGGCGCCCGCGTGACGAGCAAGAGCGGCAAGGGCTCGACGCGGTCCGGCGCGGCGGCGGGGGCGTTGCGCATCAGCCCGGACGCGAGCACGAACTCGCTGATCGTCCGCGCCACGGAAGAGCAGCACACGGAGATCACGAAGCTCATCGCGCAGATCGACACGCCGCCGATGGACGAGTACCCGGTGCAGTTGATCCGCCTGAACAATGCCGACGCGACGACCGTCGCGGGCGTGCTGCAGCGCGTCTTCGCGGGGGCGACTGTGACGACGACGTCCAGAAGCTCTCGCAGCCGGACGGGCGCGACGCCGTCGAAGGGACGGGTGCCCCTGCTGATCGAGGCCGACCCCGAGTCCAGCCTCATCATGGTCCGAACGGACGAGGATACTTTCGAGAAGGTCCGCGCGCTGGCGGCCCAGTTGGACGAGGCCAGTCCCGCCGGACAGCTCAAGCAGACGGTCATCCCGCTGAAGAACGCGACGGCGTCGACCGTGTCGCGGGCGGTGGGGCAGGCGTTCGCGCCGCCGCGCGGCAAGCGCATCAGCCCCGAGGACGTGGTGACGGTCGTCTACGAGCAGATGTCGAACGTCCTGATCGTGACGGCCAACGACAAGAACCTCAAGAAGGTGCAGGACCTGGTCGCGAAGCTGGATACGACGGTCGGGGCCCGGACCGAGCTGCTGGTGCTGGAGAACGCCCGCGCGACGGAGATCGCGACCGCGCTGAGTCGTCTGACGACGTCGGGCGGAAGCCGGAGCAAGGCGGGCACGCAGCAGGAACTGGTGATCGCCGCCGACGCCGGGAGCAACGCGCTGATCCTGACCGGCCCGAGCGCGGAACTGGACCGCATGATGCAGATGGCGCGGGACCTGGACCAGGCTTCGCAGGGGCGCGAGGGCATCGTCAAGATGTACCCGGTCAAGAACGCGGATGTCGAGACGATGGTCGCGGCGCTGCAGCGGATCTTCCCGTCGACAACCGGCTCGAGCAGTCGCTACAGCCGCACTTCTCGCGGCGGGGCGACGGCCGACGACGTGCCCGTCGTGATCGTCGGGGACGAGCTGGCGGAGACGGTGATCGTGTCGGCCTCGCCGGAGAAGCACGAGCTGATCGCGAAGGTCATCACGGACATGGACGAGGCCCTGCCGCCCGACCAGTTGGTTATCAAGGTCTACAAGGTGGAATACGCCGACGCGGCGAGCGTGGCGACGACGATCACGACGACGATGTCGACCGGCACGTCGTCCCGCACCAGCCGGACCGGGGCGGCGGCCAAGGCGCTCCGCATCAGCGCCGACCGCAGCACGAACTCGCTGATCGCTCGGGCGACGCAGGAAGACCACAAGGAAATCGCCCGCCTGCTGAGCGAGATCGACACGTCGGAGGTGGATGAGTATCCGGTGCGCCTGATCCCGCTGGCGACGGCCGACCCGACGAACGTAGCCGCGACATTGAACCGCCTGTTCGGGGGGACGACGTCGCGGACGAGTTCGAGCAGCCGGTACCGCAGCTCTTCCTCGCGGAGTACGACCTCGTCGCGCGGCGCGGACGTGGTCATCGAAGCCGACGCCGACTCGCGGATGCTGATGGTCCGCGCCGACGAGAAGACGTTCGAGAAGATTCGTGAACTGGCCGCCAAGCTGGACGCGGAAGACCCCTCGGGCAAGGCCAAGCGGACGATCCTGGCGCTGGAGAATGCCCAGGCTGCGACGGTGGCCTCGGCGCTGACCCAGGCGTTCTCGCCGCGGCGCGGGGAGCGGGTCGAGCCGGACGATCTGGTGACGGTCGTCGCCGAACCGATGTCCAACAGCGTCATCGTGACGGCGAACGAGAAGAACCTCGCGAAGGTCCAGACGCTGCTGGGCAAGCTCGACAGCGAAGGCGCCACCCGCACGGAGATGCTCCTGCTGAAGAACTCGGAGGCGGCGGACCTCGCGACGGTGTTGACGAAGATGGCGGGCTCGGCCTCGTCCAGCCGCAGCAGAAGCGGCGCGTCGAGCGGCGTGGTCATCGCCGCCGACGCCGGCGCCAACGCCCTGATCATGAGCGGCCCGGCGGGCGACCTGGACAAGCTGATGAAGATGGCCGTCCAGCTCGACCAGACCACCCCCGATCCTGCTGGCGTGTATATCCTGCCTCTGGAGAACGGCGACGCCGTCGAGGTCGCGGGGATGGTGCAGGACATCATCCAGCAACAGATCAAGACGGGCGGCAAGCGGACGGCGCCGCAGGCGTTCGCGGTGACGGCCGATGAGCGGGCGAACACGCTGATCATCGCCACCAGTCAGGAGATCTACCAGCAGGTGGAGCAGTGGGTCAAGCAGATCGACAAGATGACGCCCCGCAAGGGCAACCTGCAGCTCATCAAGCTGGAGCACGCGGATCCGGAAGAGGTGCAACGGGCGATCGACCAGCTCTTCGGCGGCAAGGCCGACCCGAAGGTGCGCCCGTCGCGGTCGGGCGGCAGCAGCCGCAACACCGGCAGCCGTACGAGCGGCAAGACCAGCAGCAAGGGCACGACCAGCCGGGCGGGCAACGTCGAGACCACCGTCCTGCCGGAGCAGCGGGCGCTGCTGATCAACGCATCGCCGGAAGACTACGAGGCGATCCTCAAGCTGGCCAAGTCGCTGGATGAGGCCGCCGCGGGGCTGAAGCGCGAGGTGGAGATCTTCAACCTCAAGCACGCGAACAACTCCCGCATCGCCCAGGCGGTCAGCGGTGTCTACAAGGCCGCCGCCCGCGCGGGGCGCGCGGAAGACCAGGTGACGGTGACGCCCCTGACGCAGACCAACGCGGTGATGGTGGCGGCGACGAAGGAGAAGATGGCGGAGATCCGTCACCTGATCGAGCAGTTGGACAAGGCCGACGTCGCGAGCCCGATGGAGTTCAAGGTCTACCCGCTCGCCAACACCATGCCGACGAAGATTCTGCCGCTGTTGACGAAGATGGTGACCGAGTACCGCAAAGCCCGCCCGGACCAGGTCGTGAACGTGCAGGCCGACGAGCGGACGCGCAGCATCATCGTCACCGCGAGCGGGCCGGTATTCGCGGAGATCGAGAAGATGATCAAGCAGTTGGACGTCGCGCCGGCCTACGGGGCGGCGGAGGTGCTGATCATCCCGCTGAAACGGGCCGACGCGACGCGACTGGCCGAGGTGCTCAACGAGATGCTCCGCCCGGCCGCGGCGAACGTGGTCACGCCCGAAGCGCGGGCGCTGCAGGAGCAGCTCCGCCTGCTGCGGGTGCGCAGCGCGCTGAAGGACGGCGTGCCGGACCTGGACCTGACGAAGCCGATCAAGATCACCGCCGATCCGCAACAGACGGGGTCGCAGGGCTCCAACGCTCTGATCATCACGTCGACGGCCGAGAATCTCAAGGCGATGGAAGCGATCGTGAGCATTCTGGACACCGTGCCGCTCGCCGACGGCGTGACGGTGCGCGTGATTCACCTCAAGAACGCCAACGCGGAGTCGGCCGTGGAAGTGCTGCGCGAAGTGTTCGACCAGGCGGCGACGACGATGTCCGGGCGGAGGGGATCGTCCGTCGCCGGCAAGGCCGAGCCGGACACCACCGCGGGCAAGGCGCTGGTCAACGCAATCGGCCTGTCTGCCGACATGCGGACGAACTCGATCGTCATCAGCGGGCAGGAGGAGACGGTCGCGCTGGCCGAGGTGCTGCTGAAGGACCTCGACAAGGTCGACGGGCAGATCGTCACCGAAGTCCGCCTGTTCCAGCTCAAGCATGCCGACGCGGGACGGCTGGCGCCGGTACTGCAATCGGTCTTCGCTGAAGGCCGGGCCGAGGCGGGCACGGAGGGCATCCTGACGCAGGTGACGCGCCTCAAGACGGTCCTCATCGAGGACAAGAAGAAGGGCATCGGCCGGCCCATCGAGAAAGGGAACACCACCGAGATCCCGAAGACGCGCGAAGCGTTGACGATCCAGGCGGACGAGACGACGAACATCCTCGTCGTCGCCGCCCGCAGCGACGTGATGCCGCTGATCGCCGACGTGATCACGAACATGGACATCCCCGGGGCCGGGTCGCTGAACACGGTGCGGTTCTTCCCGCTGGTGCACGCGGATGCGACACGCGTGTCGGCTGTCATCGACAGCCTCTACAAGGGCCCGAACGCGAACCTGATTCGCGACGAGGACAAGCCCACGCTGGCGGTCGATGCGCGGACCAACGCCCTGATCGTCTCGGCCAACGAGAAGACATTCGCGATGATCACGGCGTTGCTGAAGCAGTTGGACGCCAAGCAGCCCATCGAGCTGCGCGACATCCGCCTGCTGCCCCTCAAGAACGCCGAGGCGACGGCGCTGGCGTCGACGCTGACGGAGATGATGGATGCCCGCGTGCAGCGGATGGAGGCGCTGGGCATCGGCGAGGCCGAGGCCCTCCGCGTGATCATCGTCGCCGACGAGCGCAGCAACAGCCTGATCGTGGGCGGCTCGGCGGAGAGCTTCGGGATCGTCAAGGACCTCGCGACACAACTGGACGGGGCCAACCCCGCCCTCGGCGGACAGGTGCAGATCCACCCGCTGAAGCACGGGAACGCCGGAACGATCGGCTCGACGCTGTCGGACCTGTTCGACAAGCGCTACGACGCCGCCCGGACGGCGGACGTCAAGCGCCAGAGGCCGATCATCCTGCCGGACCTGCGGATCAACGCGCTGCTGGTGGCGGCGAACACCGACGACACGAAGGTCCTCAAGTCGCTACTGGCCAAGCTGGACGTGGAACTGACGGACCCGGCCGTCCAACTGGTCGTCATCCCCATGCTGCACAATGATGCCGGCGTGATCGGGCCCATGCTCGAGAGCCTCTTCGAGGCGCGACTGCGGAGCATGACGCCCCCCGACGCCAAGGAGAACGCGCAGGACCGCGTGGATATCGAGATCGACTCGCTGTCGAACTCGCTGGTGATTTCCGCGAGCAAGGAGAACCTCACGCTGATCGCCGGGCTGCTGAAGAAGCTGGACGTCGAGCCGCCCGACAAGACGGGCATCGTGCGGATCTACCTGCTGAAAAACGCCGACGCCCAGCGCGTCGCGACGCTGCTGCAGTCGCTGATCAGCCAGGGGCTGTACAAGCCGGGCATGCTGTCGGCCGGGCGGAACGCGGCGCTGCAGGCCCGCGAGAAGGTCGCCATCGTCACCGACGTGCGGACGAACACGGTGATCGTCTCGGCGAGCAAGGAGAACTTCGCGGTCATCGAGGAACTCATCACGCGACTCGACAGCACGGACGACTTCACGCTGCTGGGCGACATCCGCATGTTTGTGCTGAAGTACGCCGACGCGACGCGCCTGGCGACCACGCTCAGCCAGTTCTTCAGCGCGAAGCTGCAGGCGGAGACGGCCGCGGGCAGCAGCGGGCGAGCGCTGTCGGTGACGTTCATTCCCGACGCCCGGACCAACACGCTGCTGGTCGCCGGAAGCCGCGAGAGCTACGCCGCCGTCGAAGCGATGGTCAAGAAGCTCGACAACGAGCAGGTCGTTCAGGCCAGCGAGTTCCGCGTCTTCTACCTGAAGCACGCCACCGCGACGGCGCTGCAGCCGACGCTGGAGCGGCTCTTCACCCAACGGGTCGCGCGGGGCAACGTGCGGGACCCCATCACGGTCATCGCCGACCCGAAGACGAACGCACTGCTGGTCGGCGCCAGTTCGGCTGACATGAAGCTCGCCGAGGACCTCATCGCGCAGTTGGACTCCGAGGCCGACAAGAAGGGCTTCGCGATGCACGTGTTCCCGCTGGAGAAGGCGGATGCGGCGCAGGTGGCGTCGACGCTGGAGTCGCTGTTCCAGTCGCAGGGCACGACCGCGGGCGTGGCCGTCAGCGTGGACGAGCGGATCAACGCGCTGATCGTCTCGGCGGGCGACGCCGACGCCAAGCGGATCGCCGAACTGATCAAGCAACTCGACAAGGGCGCCGTGACGCGCGTCACGGAGATCAAGATCTTCACGCTCAAGAACGCCGACGCCTCGGAACTGGCGGATATCCTGACCAGCGCGCTGACGAGCAAACCGGCCTCGCCGACGCCCATCAGCACCAACCGCCAGACGCTGCTGCAGTTCATCACGCAGACGAAGGACGGCAAGGACCTCATCGCCAGCGCCCTGCAGGAAGGCGTGCTGATCACGCCGGACGTGCGGACGAACTCGTTGGTGGTCTCGGCCCCGATCGAGAACATGCCCCTGCTGGAAAGCCTCGTGAAGGCGATGGACTCGACCTCGCCGCGGATGGCGGAGATTCGCGTCTTTCCGCTGACCAACGCGGATGCAGCCTCGATGGCGGACGTGTTGCGGGAGCTCTTCCGCCTGGAGGGCACGCGCCCGACCGGCGAGCAGGCCGTACGATACACCTATTCTACGACGACACAGCCGGCCGCCAAGGAGACGTCGAACGGCGCCTCCAACGGTGCGGGCAAGGACGTCGGCAAGTCGGCGGCCACGGTCGGCTCGGCCGAGCAGATCTCCCTGACGGTGACCGTGGACGTGCGGACCAACAGCCTGCTGGTCGGCGGGACGAAGCAATACGTCGAACTGGCGAGCAACGTGATTCTGGAGCTGGACTCCAGCCCCGCCCAGGAGCGGATGACGCAAATCTACCGTCTGCGGAACGCCCAGGCGGCGGACATCCAGACGGCGCTGGACAACTTCCTGTCGCAGGAGCGTCAGCGGATGGAGTCGATCCTGGGCTCCGACGGGATGGGCGCCGCTCAGCGCATTCTGGAACGTGAGGTGGCGATCGTCGCGGAAGCAACCAGCAACACGCTGCTGCTGTCGGCGAGCCCGCGGTACTTCAAGACAGTCGAGGGCATGATCAAGGAGTTGGACCAACCCCCGCCGCAGGTGCTGATCCAGGTGCTGCTGGCCGAGGTGACGCTGGACGACACGAACGAACTGGGCATGGACTGGCAGTTCGCGGGCAGCTCGGGCGGCAAGTCGATCTCGACCGGGACGGACTTCAACATCAGCGGAGAGATCGCGACCAAGAACGGGTTCAGCCTGTCGGTGACGGGAGGCGATCTGGACTTCTTCCTGCGGGCCCTGCAGGCGCAGGGACGTCTGGAGGTGCTCTCGCGCCCGCAGATTCTGGCGTCGGACAACCAGCAGGCCAGCATCAACGTCGGCCAGCGCGTGCCGTTCGTCACGGCCAGCCGCATCTCGGACAACGGGAACGTCACCAACACGATCCAGTACCAGGACGTGGGCATCATCCTGCGGGTCACGCCGCGAATCAACCCGGACGGGTTCGTGAAGATGCAGGTCGCTCCCGAGATCAGTTCGATCTCGACGTCAACGGTGGACATCAGCGAGGGCGTGTCGGCGGTTATCATCAACACGCGCCAGGCGGAAACCACCGTCAGCGTGCAGGACGGGCATACGATCGTCCTGGGTGGACTGATCGAGACAAAGGATGAGGACCGCGAGGAGAAGGTGCCCATTCTCGGCGACATCCCGCTGCTGGGGCTGCTGTTCCGCTCCACGAGCGTGGTGAAGGAGCGCAGCGAACTGCTGATCATCCTCACGCCCCACGTGCTCAGCACGATCGATCTGGCGGACAAGGAGACGGCCGAGCAGGTCAAGCGCCTGAAGTTCCTCCTCGGCGCGGCGTCGGATCGCGACCCGCTGAAGGACTACCTGTACGACCCGATCAACCACCGGAGCGAGCCCTCGCGACGGGCCGGGCGGGCGACGAGCCTGGAGAACTGGCCCATGAGCCCGGGCTGGGAGCGCGTCCTGCCGCTGGAGCTGCTGCCGCAACTGGACAAGGACGGCAAGAAGGGCAAGGACGGCGCGGACACGCCGGAGAAGGACAACGCCAAGGAGCCGGCGAAATGAGAACACTGCTCGCGGCGCTGCTGCTGTGCGGCGCGTCGATACTGTGCGGGTGCCCGCCGGGGCAGCAGACCGTCGGGCCCGCGCCGCCGGCGCCCGTCGACGCCGTCGACAGCGTGAACCTGTGGGTGCGCCCGACGGCGATGAACTGGGACGACCGGCCCGGCCCGGACGGCGTGCAGGTGCAGGTCTACTTCTTCCGGCGCGACGCGGAGCACAAGCTCCCGCTGACCGTCAGCGGCTCGGTGGACATGATCCTTTACGAGGGCAACGTCAAGCGCAGCGAGATGTCGGCCGCCAAGCCGTTCCACACGTGGCGGTTCTCCCCGGCGCAGATGAAAGGCTTCCTCTCACGCGGCATGGCGGGTTGGTGCTATACCCTCACGCTGCCGTGGGGCGCCACTGCCCCCCAGGCGGACACGGTCACCCTGACGGCCAAGTACACCGCCCCGGCGGGAGCAGCCCTCTACGCCGCCCCCGCGTCGATCTCCATGGGACCGAAGTAGGGGGGGGAAGCTGTCAGTTGCCAGCCGTCAGCTATCGGCTACAGCGGGTTGGTCGTATGCCACCTTCAAGCGGAGCCCCGACGAAGTCGGGACGGAGCTTGTGGGTGCTCTGAGGATGCAGGCCAGCCCCAACAAGCTCCCTTGGGGACCTTGAAGGTGGCACCCGCGTCCCTACGCGCACTTCTTACTTCGGCGCGAGGAGGGACTTCCATTTGGCGATGGGGACGGGCGTCGGCTTGGGGGCGGGGTTCCACCGCTCGCCCACCGGGCGAAGCAGGATGGTGATCGCCACGGTGGCGCCCCGGCGGGGGGTGACGGTCGTCGCCAGCATGGACGTTCCGGTGTTGGGATTCTCCTTGCTGGTGGGGGGGCTGGTCGAGACGATCTCGAACGTCGCCCCGGCGGGGGAGAGGATCTCCGCGACCAGCGTTTTGCCCTCGCGCGTCAGCGTGGCCGTCGCGCCGTCGAGCTTGCACTCGGCGCCGGTGACCATGCCCCAGCGGACGGGCCCCGCGGGGTGGATGACCTCATCGCGGATCAGGACGGCCCGGCGGTCGAGCACGGCCACGCCGCGCAGCACGTTCCGCGCCACCTTCGGGTAAGCACTGGACATGTCCACGACGGCGTGGACGCGCTGCGGCGTCGACTGGAACAGCGCGACCTTGCCCTTTCCGTGGGCGTCCTGGAGCGCGTCGGCGATGACGAGCGTGTTGTGGCTGCGATTGTTCAGGCGGTAGATGTTCCACCGCTTCCCGCCGCGTCCCTGTCTCCAGTAGCCGGGCAGATTGTAGTTGTCGCCCCCCAGGTCCATCGCCCAGCGAACGCCGTCCGCACTGAGCACGAACGAACCGATATCCATGTGGGCGTGGTTGGCCTGGTTGTGCCCGCCCTTGAAGCCCACGTACAGGGCGTCGGGATCGCCCCACGCGCTTCGCATCGCCACCACGTCCTGCTCGTTGCGGAAGAAGGCGTCCCGGGGCAGGTCCTCGGCGGAGGGCTGCTCTCCGCGCTCGTCATACCAGGCGATCTCCAGAGCGGCCAGACGGTCCATCGACCTCCATCCCGCCGAGCCTCTTCTGGACCGCACGACCTTGCCCAACTGCTCGCGGTGCCACCACGCGTACATCGGGCGGTCATACGTCCGGGACAGGTAGAACATCGCCGCCGAGGGCGTCGCCGTCGTCCCGCAGTCCGGATAGTTGAAGTACAATCCCGTCGGGCCGATCGTGTGGATGCGATAGAGCCCCGTCTTGTCGAAGTCCTTGAGTGTCGTCAGGCCGAACGCGTCACCCATCACCGTCTCCAGCGCCGACAGCATCACGCAGTTGTAGCTCGTGCCGTACTTCCAGTAGCCCGGTCCCTCGGGGTAGGCCCCGTCGGGCGGGTAGACGCCCATCGCTCGCGGCAGGCTCTTGACGGCGTGCTGGACGATCTGCCGGGACAGGTCCGGGTCGGTCTCCGCGACGGCCAGTGCTCCAAGCGTCATCCCGCCGTTGCAGACCTGGTTCCAGT
>CAZEJA010000040.1:0-12749 GCA_964512215.1 uncultured Planctomycetaceae bacterium | reverse complement strand
GGTCGCGGCTCATTCACACACCTGCTATCGTGCGGTGATCGTGTAGGTTTTCCCCGCCTTCGCGGAGAAGACGACGACGTTGTCCTCGGGGCGGTCCACCTTCACCGTCTTGCCGCCACAGGTGACGTCCACGGGCCCGTCCGTGTGGAGGCGGCAGGGGCCGTCGAGGGTTGCCTTGACAACCGCACCCGTCAGCCGCGCTTCCCGCCACACGATGTCCACCTCGAATCCGCCGCGGGCGCGAAGGCCCTTGACGCTGCCCGCCTCCCAGGCCTTCGGCAGCGCCGGCAGCAGTTGAATCTCGCGAACTCCGCCCGAGCCGATCGGACGGTCATGACTCTGCAGCAGCGCCTCGGCGATGCCGGCCGTGCCGCCGAAGTTGCCATCGATCTGGAACGGCGGATGGAGGTCGAACAGGTTCGGATGCGTGGACTTGGCCAGAAGGGCCAGGACGTTCTCGTGCACCTTCTCGCCGTCGGCCAGGCGGGCCCAGAAGTTGATGATCCAGGCGCGGCTCCATCCGGTGTGCCCCCCGCCGTGGGAGAGGCGGTACTCCAGGCTCTTGCGGGCGGCGGCGGCAAACTCCGGCGTGCCCCGCAGCGTGAACTGCCTGGCCGGGTGCAGCCCGTACAGATGCGACACGTGCCGGTGCCCGGGGTCCTTCTCGGTCAGTTCCTTCGACCACTCCAGCAGGCGACCGTCCTTTCCGATCTTCGTCGGCATCAGTCGTGAGAGAACGTCCTTCATCTCGCCGCGAAACTCCTTGTCCGTGTCGAGAATCTCCGACGCCTCGATGCAGTTCGTCAGCAGGTCCCAGATGATCTGCTGGTCCATCGCGGGGCCCATCGTCAGATTCGCAATGCCGTCCGGCGTGATGAACCGGTTCTCCGGCGAGGTGGACGGTCCGCTGACGAGGCGCTTCTTCGGGTCCGTCGGATCCTCCACCAGCCAGTCCATGCAGAACAGCGCCGCCTGCTTCATGATCGGGTAGGCCCGCTTGGCGAGGAAGTCCTTGTCGCCCGTGTAGGCGTAGTGCTCCCAGAAGTGGCGGACCGACCACGCCACGCCCATCGGCCACATGCCGTACTGGCACTTGCCGATCGGGGCCGTGTACCGCCACGCATCCGTCGTGTGGTGCGCCACGAATCCGCGACACCCGTACTGCACCTTCGCGGTGTGGCTGCCCGGCTCGCGGAGGGCCTCGATGAAATCGAAGAACGGCTCGTGACACTCGGACAGCCCGCACAGTTCGGCCAGCCAGTAGTTCATCTGAATGTTGATGTTGATGTGGTAGTCCGCGTTCCACGGCGGGACGAAGCCGTCCGCCCACAGGCCCTGCAGATTCGAGGGCATCCCGCCCGGGCGCGAGCAACTGATCAGCAGGTATCGCCCGAACTGGAAGTACTGGGCGATCAGTTGCGGGTCATCCGCCCCCTTCCGGACGGCCGCCAGACGCTCGTCGGTCGGCAGCTTGATCGCGTCGGTCCCGCCCAGGTCCAGCGAGACGCGGTCGAACAGCCGCTTGTGCTCGGCCACGCTCGCTTCCCGCAGCACTGAGTAGGACTTCTTCGCGGCTGCGTCGAGCTGCGCCGTCGCGACGTCGGCGGGCTTCTTGCCCCAGTAGTCCGTCGCGCCTGCGACGAGAATCGTCACCGCGTCGGCCTTCTCGATCCGCAGGCCCCCCTTGCCCGCCGAGCAGCTTCCGCCCTCGACGTTCGCGTCGAGAACGCTGTGGAACTTCACGCCCGTTCCGCCGTAGCAGTGCCCGCTCAAGACGATCCGCTTGCCGTCGACGATCACGGTCGCATCCTTCTTCCGCTCCAGGCGGACGCCGCACGTGAGGCGCCCGGGCTTGTCGCACGTCAGACGCACAACCACGACCTGGTCGGCGGCGCTGGCGAAGACCTCGCGCGTGAACGTCGCTCCGCCCGCTTTGAAGTTCACCCGCGCAACGCCCGTCGACAGGTCCAGGTCGCGCCGGTAGTCGCGCGCCCCTTTGAGGCCGTCGAAGGTCAGCAGCAGGTCCGCGAGCATCTGGTACGTATCGATCCCCTTGTCGATACGGGTGCCCATGAACTTGTCCTGCATGAGCTTCTGCCCCGCGACGTACTTGCCCGCGAAGATCAGCTTCCGCGCCTCGTCGAGCACGTCCAGGGCGCCGGGCTTATGGCGCTCGCGTTTCTTGCCCGACCAGACGCTGTCCTCGTTGAGCTGGATTCGCTCACTGCTCACGCCGCCGAAGACCATCCCTCCGAGGCGCCCGTTGCCGAACGGCGCCGCCTCGACCCACGTGCTCGCGGGCTGGCGGTACCAGAGCGTCATCGGACCTTCCGGCGGATCCGCCTTGCCCGGCAGCACGACCTTCGGCGGCCGCCGCACGGGTTTCCTGGTCTTGCCCACCACGCTCGACCCGACAAGAACCGCCGCCAGGCACGCCGCCAGAAGGATGTTCTGACTCATAGTCACTCTCTCCTCCCCCTCAACCTATTTCGCCGCCGTTACTTCGTAGACGCCCCCCGCCTTCGCGTCGAAGACGTAGACGTCCTTGTCCGGCTGCTCGACCTCGACACCCGCGACGGCGATCGGCGTCCGGCTGCGGATGCGACAGGGCCCGTCCAGCTTCGCCCGAATCGCCGCGGCCGTCAGCTTGCCGCCCTTCCACGCGATGTCCACGCCGAACGCGCCGCGGGCCCGCAGGCCCTTCACCGACCCGCTCGGCAGCGCCTTCGGCAGCGCCGCCAGCAGGTGAAGCTCTCCCGCGTGAGACTGCAGGAGCATCTCCGTGATTCCGCTCGTGCCGCCGAAGTTGCCGTCGATCTGGAACGGCGGGTGCGTGTCGAACATATTGGGCATGGTGCTCTTGCTCAGCAGCCCTTGCAGCATGAGGTACGAATGGTCCCCATCCTCCAGGCGGGCCCAGAAATTCACCTTCCACGCCTTCGACCAGCCCGTCCCGCCGTCGCCGCGGAACTGCAGCGACTTCTTCGCCGCCGCGTGGAGTTTCGGCGTGCCGCGCAGCGTAATCTCCCTGCCCGGATGCAGGCCCCACAGGTGCGAGACGTGCCGGTGCTTGTTCTTCGGGTTGTCCACGTCCTCCAACCACTCCTGCAACTGCCCGTGCCGGCCGATCTGGTTGGGCGCGATCCGCTTGTGCATGTCGACCAGCCTGGTGCGAAGCTCGTCATCCACGCCGAGCACCTTCGACGCCGCGATGCAGTTGGCGAACAACTCGCGGATGATCTGATGGTCCATCGTCGGGCCCATCACCAGCCCGCCGATCTCCGGGGAGTTGGACGGTCCCGAAATCAGCCAGCCCTTGTCGTTCCGCGGGTCCTCGACCAGGTAGTCCACGAAGAACAGCGCCGCGTCCTTCATCAGCGGGTAGCCGCGCTTCGCGAGGAACTCCTTGTCGCCCGAGAACTCGTAATGCCACCACAGGTGCTGGCACAGCCACGCCCCGCCCGTCGGCCAGATGCCGTGGTTTGACGCGTTGATCGGCGCCGTGCCCCGCCAGAGGTCGAAGTTGTGATGCAGCACCCAGCCGCGACAGTCGTATTGCTCCTTCGCCGTCCTCCGCCCGGACCGGGCGACTTCCTCGAGGGCGTCGAACAGCGGCAAGTGACACTCGGCCAGGTTGCACATCTCGGCCGGCCAGTAGTTCATCTCCGTATTGATGTTGACCGTGTACTTCGACTCCCACGGCGGCGAGGTGCTCTCGTTCCAGAGGCCCTGGAGGTTCATCGGCTGGCTGCCCGGGCGCGAGGCGGCGATCATCAGGTAGCGCCCGAACTGGAAGTACAGCGCCGCCAGTTGCGGGTCGTCGGACTCCGCGAACGTCTTGATCCGCACATCCGTCGGCCGATCGGCCGCGGGGGTCTTGCCCAGGTCCAGCGACACCCGCCGGAAGAGCTTCTGATGGTCGGCGACGTGGTCGGAGCGGATCGCGTCGTAGCTCTTGTCGCCCAGCGCCTTGAGCGTATCCGCACACCGCTTGGCGGGGTCGGCGCCGACGTCCTCGAACTCCCTGTAGTTCGTCGCGCCGACCAGGATCAGCGTTACCGCGTCCGCGCCCGTCACGGCAATCGAGTCGTCGGTCAGGTCCGCTCTGCCGCCTTCGGTCGATGCAGCCAGGCGCGCCTGGAAGCGGATGACACTCTCCACCGTCGTCTTCGAACGCTTGGCGCGGTAGTCGGCCACCTTCCCGCTCATCGCCAGCGCACCGGCCACCTTTGCGGTGGTCGCCCCGGCGTGCGGGCTCGTCAGCGTCGCGGCGAAGCTCACCTGCCCGGGCTTGTCAGCGCTGATCCGAACCGCGATGACCTGGTCCGGGGCGCTGGACAGCACCTCGCGCCGGAACGTCACCTTCCCGACCCGATACTCCACCCCCGCCACAGCCTGGTCGATGTCCAGCGTCCGCCGGTAGTCAGCCACCTTGTCATGCCCGGCGAACGTCAGCTTCAGATCCCCGAAAGGCTGGTAGGCGATCTGCCGTAGCGGGACGCTCATGAATTCCCTGCCCGCCAGGTCCTGCGCCTCCCGCTGCTTGCCGGCCAGCAGCAGCTTGCGAATCGCGGGCAGATGCTTCGCGGCGCCCTTGTGTGCGTAATCGTGCGGCTGGCCCGCCCAGAGCGTGTCGTCGTTGAACTGGATCCGCTCCTCGCCCACGCCCCCGAAGACCATCGCGCCAAACCGCCCGTTGCCGACCGGCAGGGCTTCGGTCCACTTGGCTGCCGGACGCGGGTACCACAGCACCAGATCGCCGGCCGGCTGCTTCGTCTCACCGGTGAACTCCGTCCCTTTCTTCCCGCGCGGTCCGTACACACCGGCGTCGTATTCTTCCGTCATGGTCTCGCCTCCCTGACTGTCCGGCTGACCCGCCGAAGCGGACGGCAACCCCACCAGGATTCCCAACGAAATCAGCACCATCCACGGACGTGACATGCTCATCATCTCTACACTCCTTCGATTGGCCGTGCCGGACCCGGCGCCGGGCGTGACAACTGTATTCCCCCGCGCCGCGCCCCGCAAGGCCCGCCTCACGCCTGCTCGTCCAGCGTCCAGGCCGTCTTGCCGGCGATGACGGTTTCCACGACGCGCCCCTTGCCGCTCAGGATCGCTTCCAGGGGTTCGCCCGTATCCTCGGGCAGTTCAACCGCGATCCAGTCCGCCTGCTTGCCGGCCGCCAGCGTGCCGACGTCCGCCTCCCACCCCAGCGCCTGCGCGCCGTGGAGCGTCCCCATCGCCAGGATCGTGTGGTTGCCCACCGTGCCGTCCGCGCGGACGCGGCGCATCTCCTCCAGCACCGACAGCGACGTGTTGCTGGCCAGGCTGTCCGTGCCGAGGGCGACGTTGATGCCCGCATCGAGCATCTCGGCGTAGCGGTGCCCGGACCGGCCGAAGAACTCGCTGCTGCCCGGACAGTACACCACCGACGCGGCGCTGCGAGCGAGCGTGCGGAGTTCCTCGTCGTCGATGCAGTGGACGTGCGCGAGCAGGCAGGGCCCGTCCAGCAGACCCACGCGCTGGGCGAAGGCGACGGGCGAGCAGCCGATCGCGCGGACGGTCGAGTCCACCAGCCCGAAGTGCGCGAGAAAATCGAAGAACCGCCCCGACCCGCGCTTCAGGAACTGCCGCTCCGCCTCCGTCTCGGCTAGGTGCGTGCCGACCACCCAGCCGCGCTGCCGGGCGATCTGAACGGCCTGGCGGTAGATGCCCTCGCTCGTCGAATACGGCGCATGCGGGAAGACGCCGAATGCGATGTGCCCGCTCGGACGGGCATTCTTCACGCTCCGATCGAGCCGCCCGGACGCCCCCGTCTCGGCCGGGCCGATGCCCATGATTTCCGCCATGCACAGCGCCCGCAGCGGCGTGGGCTTGATCGCCTTGAATGCGCGGTTCTCGTGCGAAACGTCCGCGACCGCCGTCGTGCCCGCCGCCAGGCACTGCGCCACCCCCTTCCGGACCGACGCGAGGCGACGCTGCCCCGTCACCCGCCGACACAGCAGACCATACAGCCACTGCGTCATCGGGCGCCTCGCCGGAAGTTCGCCCAGCAGGTGGGACAGTTCCAGGTGCGTGTGGGCGTTGACCAGCCCGGGAAGGACCGCGATGCGGGGCAGCTTTCGGTGCGATTTCTCCGGCGAGACGTCCCCTGCCGCGCCGACGTGCTCGATCCGCTCCCCGCAGCCGCACATCACACCGCCCGGGATCGCTCTGCCGTCGCCCGGGAACACCCACTCCGCCGAGATGCTCCACCGCTTTCTTGCCGCCACGGAAACCCATCCGATCGTGCTGCGGTTGCCTGGATGCCTGTCGGGCAGCATTATACGCCCCGTGGACCGACAATACCCGCGGGAAAGCCTTGCCCGGATGGGGGGACCTCGCTAGAGTGCCCGCTTCCACCGACCTCGAGGAGTTGACGATGCCGAAGATTACCTTCCTGGGTGCCGGCAGCACGGTCTTCGCCAAGAGCGTGCTGGGCGACTCGCTCTGCACGCCCGCGCTGCAGGACGCCCACCTCGCGCTGTACGACATCGACCGCACGCGCCTGCTCGAATCGAAGCAGATGCTCGACACGATCAACGCCAACGTCAACGACGCCCGCGCGAGGATCACGACGCACCACGGCGTCCGCTCGCGGCGGGCCGCGCTCCGCGGGGCGGACTACGTCGTCAACGCCGTCCAGGTCGGCGGGTACCAGCCGTCCACGGTGATTGATTTCGAGATTCCGACCAAGTACGGCCTGCGGCAGACGATCGCCGACACGCTGGGCATCGGGGGCATCTTCCGGTCGCTGCGGACGATCCCCGTCATGCTGGACTTCGCCCGCGACATGGAGGCCGTCTGTCCGGATGCGTGGTTTCTCAACTACGTCAACCCGATGGCCACGATCACCGGCGCGATGCTCCGCGCGACGAACATCCGGACAGTCGGGCTCTGCCACTCCGTGCAAGGCTGCGCCCGCGAACTGCTGCGGCAGGTCGGCATGCTGGATTCCGTCAGGAAGCTCCAGTGGAAGGTCGCGGGTATCAATCACCAGGGCTGGCTGCTGGAGGTCACCGACGACGGCAAGGACCTGTATCCGGAGATCCGCCGGCGGGCCGCGAAGCGCAACCGTGAGGCCAGGCGAAACCCGGAGAAGCGCCATTGGGACATGGTCCGCCTCGAGATCATGAGGCACTTCGGCTACTACGTCACCGAGTCGTCCGAGCACTCGGCCGAGTACATTCCCAACTGGATCAAGAAGCTCTACCCCGAATTGATCGAGGAGTTCAACATCCCGCTGGACGAGTACCCGCGACGCTGCATCAAGCAGATCGAGGACTGGAAGACGCGGAGCAAAGAGCTGGTCGGCAACAAGAGCCTTACGCACAAGCGTACGGGGGAGTATGCCTCGTACATCATGGAGGCGATGGAGACGGACGTGCCGACGAGGATCGGGGGCAACGTCCTGAACGACGGGCTCATTACGAATCTGCCGCGCAGCGCGGTGGTGGAAGCGCCCTGCCTCGTCGACCGCAGCGGCGTGCAGGGGTGTGTCGTGGGCGACCTGCCCGAGCAGTGCGCGGCCCTGAACCGCACGAACATCAACGTGCAGCTTCTTACCATCGAGGCGGCGCTGACGGGCAAGAAGGACGCGATCTACCAGGCGGCCATGCTGGATCCGCACACGGGCAGCGAACTGAGCCTCGATGACATACGGAGTTTGTGCGACGATCTCATCGAGGCGCACGGGGAGATGCTGCCTAACTACAGGGACTAAGGGACCAAGGGACCAGGGACCAAGGGAACGGCGACAGACCGAACGAGCCGCGACCACGAGGGAGCGGGCACCGCGGGGGAATGTGCTTTTCAGCGCCTCTCGGGGAAACTACACTGGTTGAGTACCAACTCTTGCGTAGGAGACAACCATGAACACGTCACGTTCGCTCGCGCTCGCCGTGCTGCTCACTTGCTTCGTCACTTCGGTCGTGTCCGGGGCGGGACGTCCGTCGCAATTGCCGGATACCCCGCCGAAGACAGCCAAGCCCGCGCCGGTCTCGGAGGTTCCCCCCGCAACCGATCCGCTGAAGGAGACCCCCGCCCAGTTCGACGCTCGCATGGCGTGGTGGCGGGAAGCGAAATTCGGCATGTTCATCCACTGGGGCCTCTACGCCGTCCCCGCGGGCGAGTGGAAGGGCCAGGACATCAAGGGCATCGGCGAGTGGATCATGGACCGGGCGAACATCCCGATCCCCGACTACGAGAAGCTGACAAAGAAGTTCAACCCGGTCAAGTTCGACGCCGACGAGTGGGCCCGCATCGCCGCCGACGCGGGCATGAAGTACGTCGTCATCACGTCGAAGCATCACGACGGCTTCTGCCTGTTCGACACGAAGTCGACGAAGTATGACGTCGTCGACGCCACGCCGTACGGCAAGGACCTGCTGATCCAGCTTTCGGCTGCCTGCCGCAAGCGCGGCATCAAGTTCTGCACGTACTACTCGATCATGGACTGGCACCACCCGGCCCAGGTGAAGGTCAACGCCAGCCGCTACAACCCCTCCAGGATGCGCCCGGGCCGCAAGGCCGAGTACATCACCTACATGAAACAGCAACTCACCGACCTGCTCGATACCTGCGACCCCGAGGTACTGTGGTTTGACGGCGAGTGGCCGTCCTGGTGGACGGAGGAGGACGGGCGGGCCATCTACAGCTTCCTCCGCAAGCGCAAGCCCCACCTGATCATCAACAATCGCGTCGGCAAGGGGCGCAAGGGCATGGAGGGCATGAACAAGGGCGACCGCAAGTACGTGGGCGACTTCGGCACGCCCGAGCAGCGCATTCCCGCGGCCGGGCTGCCGGGCGTGGACTGGGAATCGTGCATGACGATGAACCGCACGTGGGGATTCAAGAAGAGCGACCACGAGTGGAAGTCGAATGAAACGCTCATCCGCAACCTGATCGACATCGCCAGCAAGGGAGGCAACTTCCTGCTGAACGTCGGTCCGACCGCGGAGGGGCTCATCCCCGCCCCGAGTGTCCAGCGCCTCGCCGCGATGGGCAAGTGGCTGAAGGTCAACGGCGAGTCCGTCTACGGCACGAAGGCGACGCCGATCGGACTGCCCTCGTGGGGACGCTGCACGCGCAAGGCCCTGCCGGACGGCAAGACGCGCCTCTACCTGCACGTGTTCAAGTGGCCGGGCAGCGGTGAACTGGTCCTGACCACTCTCGCCAACGAGCCGGTCGGGGCGTCCCTGCTGGACGGCGACAAGCCGCTGCTGTTCGACCGCGAAGGGGGGAAACTGAAGATCCTCTTGCCCAAGAAGTGCCCGGACCCGATCGCTACGGTCGTCGTGCTGGACGTGAAGGGCGAGCCGAAGGTCGTCAAGGTCAATCCGTACGCCGATGAGACGCCCGCCCAGCGCAACGCCCGGATGAAGTGGTGGCGCGAGGCGCGGTTCGGCATGTTCATCCACTGGGGCGTCTATTCCGTGCCGGCCGGGACGTACAAGGGCAAGCAGATTCGCGGCATCGGCGAATGGATCATGAACCGCGGCAAGATCCCCGTCGCGACCTACAAGCAGTACGCGAAGAAGTTCAACCCCGTCAAGTACGACCCCGACGCATGGGTGCGCCTCGCGAAGGAAGCGGGGATGAAGTACATCGTCATCACCTCCAAGCACCATGACGGGTTCGCCCTGTTCGACTCGAAGGTGACGGACTGGGACATCGTCGACGCCACGCCGTACGGCAAGGACCTGCTCAAGCCCCTCGCCGAGGCCTGCCGGAAGCACGGGATCAAGCTGGGCTTCTACTACTCGCAGGCGCAGGACTGGTGTCATCCCGGCGGGGCCGCGTCCGGCGGGCACTGGGACAAGGCTCAGAACGGCAGCATGGACAAGTACATCCGCACCATCGCCGTCCCGCAGGTCAAGGAGATCCTCAGCAACTACGGGCCGCTCGCTGTGCTCTGGTGGGATACCCCCCGCGACATGAACCCGGACCGTGCGAAGCAGCTTCTGCCGCTGATCCGCCTGCAGCCGGGCATCATCATCAACAACCGCCTCGGCGGCGGATTCAAGGGAGACACGGACACGCCCGAGCAGCACATCCCGGCCGCCGGCATCCCCGGGCGCGACTGGGAAACGTGCATGACGATGAACGGTACGTGGGGATTCAAGAGCTACGACCACAACTGGAAGCCGACGCAGACACTCATCCGCAACCTGATCGATATCGCGTCCAAGGGCGGCAACTACCTGTTGAACGTCGGGCCGACCAGCGAGGGGCTCATCCCTGCTCCGTCGATCACGCGCCTCAAGGAAGTCGGGCGGTGGATGAAGGCCAACGGGCAGAGCATCTACGCCACACAGGCGACGCCGATCGGGCGACCGGCGTGGGGGCGATGCACGCGCAAGGGCAATACGCTGTATCTGCACGTGTTCGATTGGCCGGAAGGGAAGCTCGAAGTAGTCGGCCTGCTCAGCAAGCCTGCCAAGGCATACCTGCTGGCCGAACCGAACAAGGGGCTCGCCGTCGCGACGGGTGACAAGAAGCTGCTCGTGACATTGCCCGCCAAGACGCCGGACCCGATCGCGAGCGTGGTCGTGCTGGAGTTCGACGGCCAGGTCAAGGTCGATGCCTCTGTCCTGCCGAAGCCGAAACCCAAGCCCAAGGGCGGCCCGAGCCGCACTGCCCCGACGAAGCCGAAGGTGATCGAGCCGGATGCCCAGGGCATGGTGACGCTCAAGGCCATCAACGCGACACTGCACGGCGGGACGATCAAGTACGAAAAGACCAGCGACCGCGAAGCCATCGGTTACTGGACGAACGTCGACGACTGGGTCAGTTGGCAGTTCAAGCTCCCGAAGGCCGGCACGTATACCGTCGAACTGGTCTACGCCTGCGCAGCCAATTCCGGCGACAGCGAGTACGTGCTGAGTGTCGGCGATGCGAAGATCAAGGGCCTCGTCAAGGCCACCGGCGACTGGGGCGCGTTCGAGACGGTCAAGCTCGGTGAGGCGAAGATCCCCGCCGGGGTGAGCACGCTGTCGATCAAAGCCCTGACGAAGCCCGGCCTCGGCGTCATGAACGCCCGGACGGTCATTCTGAAACCGAAGAAGTAGAAGTTAGCAGGGATGAACGCAGATAAACGCGGATAGAAGAAACGACGTGGAGTAATCGGGCGCCACGCTCAAGCGAAGCTTGGGCGTGCTTCCTCAAGATCCTCTCCTTCCTTCGCCGTTATCTGCGTTCATCTGCGTTTATCCCTGCTAATCGCCGTTTGGGACCAGTACAATGCTCGTTCCACGGTAGAGAACGACGAAGGAGCAACCGATGAAGCGACGTGATTTCCTGCGGATGGTGTCCACGACGGCGGCGGCAACGGCGGTGAGCGGTGCAGCCCGCGGCGCGGCCGCTCCCGCGAAGAAGCGCCCGAACATCCTCTACATCATGAGCGACGACCACGCGTCGCACGCGCTGAGCTGCTACGGCAGCAAGATCAACCAGACTCCGCACATGGACCGCATCGCCAATGAGGGCATGCGGTTCGACAACTGCTTCTGCACGAACTCCATCTGCGGGCCCTGCCGCGCGGTTGTGCTGACGGGCAAGTACAGTCACCTCAACGGCTTCATCCGCAACGGCAACACGTTCGACGGCAGCCAGCAGACGTTCCCCAAGCTGCTCCGCAAGGCGGGCTACACGACGGCGATGGTGGGCAAGTGGCACCTCAAGAGCGAGCCCACGGGCTTCGACTACTGGCACGTCCTGCCCGGACAGGGCGCGTACTTCGACCCGCCCATGAAGGACATGGGCAAGATGGTCAAGCACAAAGGCTACACCACGGACATCATCACCGACATCGCCCTGAAGTGGCTGGACCGGCGCGACAAGACCAAGCCGTTCTGCCTGATGCTGCACCACAAGGCCCCCCACCGCAACTGGCAGCCGAACGAGAAGTACAAGAAGATCTTCGCCAAGAAGACCATCCCCCTGCCGGACACGTTCGACGACGACCACAGCGGGCACAAGACGGCGGCGAAGGAAGCGGCGATGACCATCGACCGCCACCTGACGCCCAAAGACCTGAAGATGTCGCCGCCCGTGGGGCTGTCCGCGCGGGAACTGAAGGTCTGGAAGTACCAGCGCTACATGCGCGACTACCTCGCGTGCGTGCAGTCCGTCGACGACAACGTCGGGCGCGTGCTGGATTACCTCGACAAGAACGGATTGGCCGACGACACGATCATCGTCTACACGTCGGACCAGGGCTTCTACCTGGGCGACCACAACTGGTTCGACAAGCGGTTCATCTACGAGGAATCGCTGCGGAGCCCGTTCATCATCCGCTATCCGCGCGAGATCAAGCCCGGCTCGGCGACCGACGCGATGATCCTCAATCTCGACTTCGCCGAGACGTTCCTCGATTACGCCGGCGTGGAGATTCCGTCGGACATGCAGGGCGTCAGCATCCGCCCCGTGCTGGGGGGCAAGACGCCGGCCGACTGGCGCACGGGCGTCTTCTACCACTACTACGAGTACCCCGGCGCCCACAGCGTCAAGCGCCACTACGGCATCCGGACCGAGCGGTACACGCTGGTGCACTACTACCCCAACCCGGCCAGCCCGGACCTCGACGAGTGGGAGTTGTTCGACCTCCAGAAGGACCCCAAGCAGCTCAAGCAGTGCTACGAAGACCCCGCCTACGCGGAGGTCATCCCGAAGCTCAAGAAGCAACTCTACGCCCTCCGCGCCCACTACGG
>CAZEJA010000039.1:0-12752 GCA_964512215.1 uncultured Planctomycetaceae bacterium | reverse complement strand
CCATCATCGCCCTGCTGCTGCTGCTGATCTCGCCCACGATCCAGTTGATCACCGAACATCGCGCCAAGGTCGCCTGCCTGCGCAATCTGCAGAGCCAGCACGTCGCGGCCATGCAGTACTCGAACGACTACAACGGCTATCTCGTCGCGATCCACCCCAGGAACACCGCGCCGAAGACGAGCTACTCGGACGAATTGATCAAGTACCTGGAGTACAACGATGACGCCTTCCGATGTCCTTCGGTGTTCGATCTGTCGCGGGACTTGGACTCGGCCAACCAGAAGGTCCTGAACTATGGCATTAACCACTACGGGTGGGCCGACGCGAAGGACGGGGCGGACTTCTACCACAGGTCGATGGGCACGCCCTACATCATGATCCGCGAGATCGCGAACACGAATGTGATCTACCTGGCCGACGCGGATTTCGACGAGAGCCCCGAGGACATCGGCGGCGTTTCCCGCGGCAGTTGGGACTGGCCGATCCGGAACAGCTTCCAATGGGACGCCTGGAAGCGCCACATGGGCCCCCGCGACCTGGAACTGCCACTCGGTGATTCGCGGGACGTGTTCACCGAGTTCTTTGCCAACGGCGACCCGGCGATGGAGGGCATCCGGGGCGGGTACAACTCGATCAGCCTGGCTGGCTCGGGCGTGTGGCGGCGCGGCTACCCCGCCAGCAACCGGGCCTGGTTCATCAAGAAGCACGTGGGCGACTAGGCCTGCCGCGGGGAGGAAAACGGACTTGCCGGACAGCGCGGGAGAACGCATAATAGCATAGGCAGTTCCCGTTCCCGCACTTCTTGAGAGGAAGGATGCATCATGACTTCCCGTCACCAGGCGTTCACGCTGATCGAGCTGCTCGTGGTCGTGTCGATCATCGCCCTGCTGCTGCTGCTGATCTCCCCCACGATCCAGTTGATCACCGAGCACCGCTCCAAGGTCACCTGCCTGCGCAATCTGCAAAGCCAGCACGTGGCGGCCATGCAGTACGTGAATGACTGGGATGGGCACCTCGTGCTGGTCCACCCGAGGAACAAGAACCCCCGGACGTGCTACTCCGACGAATTGCAGAAGTATCTCGAGTTCAGCGACGCGGTCTTTCGCTGCCCCTCCGTCAACGATCTGTCCCTCGACCTGGATTCGGCCAACAACAAGATCCTCTGCTACGGCATCAACGTCTACGGTCGTCCCGACACGAAGAAGGGGTTCAGCCCGAACTACCACAAAGCCCTCAGCGGCAAGGCGGATGACAAGGAGCGGATGACGATCCGGTTGGTAGCCAACACGGATGTCATCTACCTGGCCGACGCCGATTACGACGAAAGCCCCGAGAACATCGGCGGGGTGTCGCGCGGGTCGTGGGAGTGGCCGATCCGTCACAGCTTCCAGGAAGACGCCTGGAACCGCCACATGGGGCGACGGGATCCGGTGATCCCGCGGTTGGACTCGTCGAACAGACACACCCAGCGACTTCAGTACATGAACGCCTTCGCCAACAACGACCAGCAGTTGCAGGACATCTGGGGCGGGTACAACGCTATCAGCGTGGCTGGTTCCGGCGTGTGGCGGCGCGGGTACCCGGCCAGCAGCCGGGCCTGGTTCATCAAGAAGCACAAGGTGGAGTAGGCCGACCTCCGGTGGAAGAGAATACGTCTTGCCGAGCAGTGCAGGACCGTCGATAATGGTCTGAGAAGTGCGTGTTCCCATGATCCCCAAGAGAGAGGATGCATCATGGTTTCCCGCCGTCAAGCCTTCACGCTGATCGAACTGCTCGTGGTCGTGTCGATCATCGCCCTGCTGCTGCTGCTGATCTCCCCCACGATCCAGTTGATCACCGAGCACCGCTCCAAGGTCACCTGCCTGCGCAATCTGCAAAGCCAGCACATCGCGGGCATGCAGTACGTCAATGACTACAACGGCTTCCTCGTCGCATGTCACCCCAGGAGGACCGCGCCGAGGACGTGCTATTCCGACGCACTGCAGGCGTACCTCGAGTACAACGACGCGGTGTTCCGTTGTCCCAACGTCAACGACCTGTCGCTCGACCTGGACTCGGCCAACAACAAGATCCTCTGTTACGGGATCAACGTCTACTGCCGCGCAAGCAAGACTGCCGAAGCGAAGAAGCAGTACCTGTCGCACCTTTCAAACGTCCTGATCCGCGAGGTCGCCAATACGGACGTGATCTACTACTCCGACGCGGACTACGATGAGAGCCCCGAGAACGTCGGCGGGGTGTCGACAGGCACGTGGGAGTGGCCGGTGCGTCACAGTTTCCAGGAGGACGCCTGGAACCGTCACATGGGTCGACGCGACCCCGTGATTCCCCGATTGGAATCGACGAATTGGCACGTCCAGCGACTTCAGTACATGAACGCCTTCGCCAACAACGATGAGGAGTTGAAAAACGTCTGGGGTGGCTACAACGCCATCAGCATCGCCGGGTCCGGCGTGTGGCGGCGCGGCTATCCTGCCAGCAACCGGGCCTGGCTGGCCAAGAAGCACATAGCCGAGTAGACGGGGCAACAGAGCGCAGAAGAAGACCGGGCGCAGCGGCGATTCGACCGCTGCGCCCGGTTCTGTTGTATGTCGCGCGACGCTACTTGATCTGCTTGAGCAGCGCGGCGGCCTTCTTGGCGTTCCGGGCATCGTCGGACTTCGCGATCGTGCCCAACGCCGGGCGGAGGGCCTTCTTGACCGCGCCGGACCGGATGAACTTCTTGTCGGCCGCCAGGCGGAAAATCGCCGCCGCCGCCTCGGCCCGCAGGGCCTTGTCGCCCAGGTAGCCCGCCAAGGCGGTGATCGCCTGGGGGGCCTTGATCTTGCCGATGCCCGCGAGGGCCTGCTTCTTCTCCTCGGGGCGGGGAGCGGCCTTCATCGCATCCTGGTACATCGCCAGCGTCTCGCCTGCCTTGCGATCGCTGGGCAGGCCCACGACGCGGATGTATCCGCGGAACGCGAGCACACGATGCTTGAGGTCGTCAGACTCCTCAGCCAGTTCCAGCAGAGGCCCGGCCGCTGTCGCGTCGGGCCAGTTGCACAGGCCCCGCACCGCGGCGTCTTTCACCTCGGCGCTGCCGTCCTTGTAGGACAGGCGAAGCGTCTCCATCGCCTTCTTCCCGCCGATGCCGCCCAAGGCCTTCAGCAGCGCGCTCTTGGCGGAATCGTCCGCCGACGCGATCGCGGAGATCACGGGGGCGGCGGCCTTGTCCCGGTCCTCCTGGCGCCGTCCCACCGTCGACAGCGTCGCACCGGCGGCTTCGCTATCGGAGGACTTCAGCACCAACTGAACGAGAGCGGGAATATCCGCCTCGCCAGCCAGGTCGGCCAACGCTTTGAATGCCTCTTTGGCAACCGTCTTGTCGGCGCTCCCCGCAGCCGTCACCAGCGGACCGACCGCGCCGGGCGTCCGGCGGGCGACGAGCGCCTGGATGATCGCGACCTTCACGCCCGCGTCGCCCTTGCCGAGCTGCGACAGCAGTGCGGCGTCCACGCCCTTGCCCGGCAGACGGGCCAGGCTGGCCGCCGCCGACTCGGCCGGCGCGCCCTTGCCCGCGGCTTCCTTGGCCAGCAGCCCAACGCTGTCAACGCCGCCCAAGGCGCCCAACGCGCCCAGCGCGGCGGCCTTGACGCTCTCGTCCCCACTCGAAGCCGCCTGGAGAATCGCCGGCGCCGCGGCCTCGTCGCCCCGGGCCGCCAATGCCTCGATCAACAGCACCTGCGCCTCGGCGGAGAGCGTGCCGATCAGCTTCGCGAACGTCCCCGTCAGACCGTCGCCCTGGACCGTCCGCACGTGGCGACTGGCCGCCGCACGAAGCGCGGGGTCCTTGCCCTTCAGCGCCGCGACGATCAACGGACAGGCCTTGGCCTTGCGAGCCGCAACCAGGCCCCGCAGCGCCGCAATCCGGACGACCTTCGGCTCGTTCGGAGCGTAGAGCTTCTCATAGATCCCCGCAGCCGCATCGGCCTTGCCGTCCGCCAGCAGGCCGTCGGCGCAGCGAAGGTACGCGTCGGTGGCCTCGGCCTGGACCTTCGCCTCGCCCTTGCCCCGCACACCCGCGAGGGCGGCGGCGGCCTGTTCGCCGCCGATCTTGCCCACGGCCGCAACGGCCGCCGCGGCGACGTCGGCGTCCGAGTCGCTCATCATCTTCGTCAGCACGCCCAGCGCCTTGGCGTCACGCCCGTTGGCGACGGAGTTGATCACGCCCACCAGCAGCTTGCCCTTCGTCGAGCCCAGCGCGCTGCGCAGCGCGGTGGCGGCCTCGGCGTCGGGAATCCGCTCCAGCGCGTACCGCGCCATGTGCGACAGGTCCTTGTCGCCCAGCAAGGCCGCCAACGCGGGCACTTCCGGCGCCGCGCCGATGATGCTGAGCTGCCGGCAGACGAAGCGCTTGCTGTCCAGCGTAGCGCCCGACTTCAACACGCCCCCCAACCGGGCGGCGAGCTTCTTCTGCGCGGCAGCGTCTTTCTGCGACGCCATCACGTGCTTGCCCACCGCGATGAGCGCGGCGCGGCTTTGCCCGAACGTGTACGCCACCATCTCCTTCATGGCCGCGTCGAGAGGCATCACCTCGTCGGCCGCCCACGCGGGACCCGCCAGCGACCCCGCCACGATCAGCCCTGCCAGTGCAACGGTCGTCCAACGCTTCATTTCGTGTTCTCCTTTGCCGCGCCGCGAGGAATCTCCCGGATGTAGATGTTCCGGAACCATAGCTTGCTGTTGTGATGCTGCAGTTCAATCTGTCCGGTGGGGTAGATCGGCTTGCTCCGGTCCCAGAAGTTCTCCAGCACGACGTTGTCCACCACGAGCACGCCGTTGAGCCACACGCTCACGCGCTCGCCGATCATCTTGATGCGGAACGTGTTCCACTCGCCGATCGGGTTGTCCGCACACTTCAGCGGCTTGCGCGGGTTCTTCTTGTTGTTGTACAGCCCGCCGGAGCCTTCGGGCCACTTCGCGGGGTCCCAGATCTGCACCTGCGGACTGCCCCGCAGGTAGATGCCGCTGTCTCCCTTGGGCGGGATCTTCCAGTCGACGAGCATCTCGAAGTCCGCGTAGTCCTTGGCCGTGCAGAGGCTCTTGCCCTTGCCGTCGTACTCCAGCACGCCGTCGACGATCTTCCAGTGCTTGGGCATCTCCGCATCCGCCGCCTTCTGGGCGACGGCGATCTTCTCGGGGCCCATCTTCGCGCGCGTCCTGGGGGTGACCACGAGCGCCTTCCAGCCCGTCAGGTCCTTGCCGTTGAACAGAGCGGTAAAGCCCGGGGGGCACGTTGAGGGCGCCGGCCTTCGGGGCGCCGGTTCCGGCGGCGGTCCAGCGAATGGCATTGGTCAGAAGCCTGCGGTAGTTCGCATTGCCGTACGCGATGTCGTCGTGCCCCAGTTCGATGTAGCAGACGCGCGACGAGCGATACGTTCGCGTCCAGGCGATGGGCTTGTCGCTGGCGGGGTTGTCGCACGTCAGCAGGATGTGGTTGTCCTTCTGGAAGGCCTGGTTCTTGTAGGCCTCGTCCTTGATCGTAAAGTCCTTCACACCGGCCGTGACGGGGTGCTTCGTGTCGGCGACCTTGATGTCCATCATCACGCCGTGCTTGGGCTTGGAGAGCGGCTGATCGGCCGGGCGGGCCTGGTTCTGCTTGCGGTAGAACCGCCCGCCGATGATCTTCGGAAACTCCGGCCACGGTTCGAAGGCGGCGATGCAGTGGTGCAGCGCCACCAGCCCGACGCCCTTGTCCAGCAGCGACAGGAAGTTCGCCCGCTGCTTGTCCGTGATGGGCTGCGACATGTTGTAGAGAACGATCACGTCGTAGTCCCACTTGCCGACGTCCTCGAAGAGGTCGCACGTGTCCTTGGGCAGTTCGTGGTGGACGAAGTCGATGCCCTGGAAGCTCTGGAACATCTTGACGAAGGGCTCTTTCTTGAACCCGTGCCCGCCGGTGACGACGACGATCTTGAGGGGCTTGTCGGCGTGGGCGAACCCCGTCGCCGCACACAGCACGCAAGCGGCGAGGAGAAACAGGACGGTGCGTCTCATCATGCGGTCCTTTCCCTACTGTGCAGGCGCTTCGCAGTGGGTCGGCGTCGGCCGACCCGGATGCCTCCTGCCTGGAACCTGATATGGTCCGCTCGCGGCGCTTGAAGGGCAAGTCTTTTTCTGGTCCGCACCGGGAACCCGGAGTGCGTGGCGCCGCTCGGGCGCGCTTCCCCTGCGCGGCCCAGGGGGGTAAAATCGCAGCAATATCGCCTCCCCCCTTGCGTTTACAGGAATGGAACATGGATTCCCAACAGCTTCGCGACACGATCGCCGGCGCCCAGCAGGGCGACGCCGAGAGCTACCGCAAGCTGCTGGACGCCTACGGGTCGCGTCTGTACGGGTATTTCTATCGCGCGACCCGGAGGCACCATGACGCGGAGGACCTGCTGAGCGAGTTGACGCTCCGGCTGGTCCGGACGCTGAAAAGCTACGATGACCGTGGGCGGTTCGAGCCCTGGCTGTTCCGAATCGCCGCCAACATGGTCCGGGATCGGATCCGGCGCTTCAGAACGAAGCCCACGCCGGCAAGTCTTTCTGCCGAAAACGAATCGGGGCGGTCGCTCGTGGATCGCCTCTCCGCTGATGGCCCCGGCGTGGACGCGCCCCTCGCGGCGGCCGAAGCGTCGGAGGAGTTGAACGAAGTCCTGGACAAGCTGGACGTGGTCACGCGGGAGACGATTCTCCTGCGGTATTTCGGACAGATGAGCTTCAAGGAACTCGCCGGACTGCTGGGCTGCCCGGTGGGAACGGTGCTGGCCCGCGTGCACCGGGGCCTGCACACAATGCGAGAATTGATGGGACGACATGAACTCGATGACTGAGGGACAGTACGAGCGCCTGGCGCGGTGGTTGGACGGAGAGGACGTTCAGCTTACCGAGGCCGAGCAGATCGCCGCCGACTCGATCCGGCGCGACGAGACCGATCTGTATGGGCGCCTGGACGCGACGGCGCCGCGCGGAACGATGACCCGGGCGCGGCGGCGCATGACGGCGGCTCTGGCGCATCCGGCGACGGGCATCCGCTGGCGCCACTACGCGATTCGCGCCGCGGCCAGCATCGGCGCCGCGGTCCTGGTCGCCGCCGTGCTGCTGCGCCCGACCGTGACCGACGACACGCTCAAGGGGCTCGCCTCCGCCGTGCCTCTCGACGCGTGGTTCAATGCCGTGGAAGACTCGACGATCGCCGACGAAATCGACCTGATCGGGCACGAGTTGGACGAACTGGAGGCCGACATGCTGACGAGTCTGCCTCCCAGCCTGCAGGAGATGGAACTGGACGCCATCGAACAGCAGATCGAAGAACTGATTCTGGAAGAAGTGCCGGATGAAATGATGTGACACGGTTCGGCCTGCCGGACCGACCATAGCAATGAAGCGACGAGGATTCATCATGATGTCGAGATACGCATGGGTGCTGGTGGCGATCGCGGGGGTCGCGGTCCTGGGCGCGGGGATGCTCGCCCGGCAGACGCTGCAGCCCGCCGCCGGACAGAACGATACGCCCCAGTCGCCGCACGGGGCGAAGAGCAATCACACGCACAGCCGAAGCCGCATCACGCCCGAGCAGGAACAGGAACTGCTCAAGGACCTGAAGGCCAAGCGCCCGGAGGTCCACGAGCAGGCCCTCGAACTGAAGAAGTCCGACCCCGAGAAGTACCGCCGGATGCTGTACATGTACGCGTGGTCGCAGCGGCGGCTTCGCGCGCTTCCCGAGGACGTCCGCAAACGGGTCCAGGCCGAAATGGACGCGAGGCTGAAGGTATCGCGGTTGCTGCGTGACATCCGGGCGACGGAAGACGAGCCGAAGCGGGAACCCCTGATCGCGAAGCTCCACCAGGCGGTCGCCGAGCATTTCGACGCCGAGCACAAAGGGCGCGAGGGACGTCTGGCCATGCTGGAGGACCAGATCAAGCGCCTGCGGGAAGATCTGGCGCGGCGAGTGAAAGATCGCGACCAGATCATCAAGGATCGCGTGAAGCACTATCTGAAGAATCCCCAGAGCCCGGTCGAGGGCGGGGTGCGCCATCACACCGTGCACGCTCGCCCGGTGAAGCTCGACGAGTCTTCCCCGCGTCCCGCAGAGAAGGCGCCCGCCAAAGACTGACGGCCGCGGGGGGAAATCTGCGCGGGGGTTGCCCGACGTGATGCGCAGCGCTACGATGGGGGCATGAATCGTATCGGACACGATCCTCCCGCGGAGCCCCTCCCCCCCGCTGGTCCTGACGAATTCCGCAGCGAGGTCGTCGACCGTCTCCAGGCTTCCGGGAATGTCTGGGATCTGCCGGGCGGGCAACTGCTGCTGCCGAAGGTGTTCGGCTTCTGCGGGGGCGTCCGCCGGGCCATCGCGATGCTCGACGACGCCATCGCCCAGCATGGCGAGCACAGAGGGGAACTGTTCCTCCTGGGGCAGATTATCCACAACCCCTGGGTCAATGAGTCCTTCCGGCGCCGCGGCGTTCACGTCCTCTCGGCGGCGGAACTCCGGGAACCCGCCAAGCGCATCACCTCGGAAGACTGCGCGGTGATTACGGCCTTCGGGGTCCCCGTGGAGGTGGAGAAACATCTCCGGAACATCGGCTGCCGGATCATCGACACCTCCTGCCCGTTCGTCCGGCGTCTGTGGGAGTGGGCCGAGGCCGCCGCCGCGGACGGGTCCGGCGTGCTGATCTTCGGGCGGGCCAATCACGACGAGACGGTCGTCACCAAGTCGCGCCTGGCCGAAGCCGACGGAAAGTACCTGGTCGTCGGAAGCCTCGAAGAGGCGCAGCACTTCTGCCGCATGGTCACGGGCGAGGCGTCCGCGGACTCGTTCCATGACGTCTTCGACGCTGCGGCCACCAACGCCGAGTCCCTCGAGCCGCTGCTGCACCTGGCCCAGGTCAGTCAGACCACCATGCTGTACGACGAGACGATGAAGGTCCGCGGGCTGATCAGCGCGGCGTTCCGGCGGCGTTTCGGCGCCGACGATCTGGACGAGCGTCTTCTGTTCGAGCCCACCGTCTGTCGCGCGACGCAGGACCGCCAAGCTGCCGCCGTCGAGCTGTGCAACCGGGGAATCGACCTGGCCGTGGTCGTCGGGGGATATGGCTCGTCGAACACGAGACACCTGTACGAGTTGGCGAATCACTCGGTTCCGGCCTGGCTGATCGAGGACGCCGGGGCGATCCGGTCGGCCCATGAACTGCACACGGTGGACCTGGCGAGCGACCTGGAGGTGATCGTGGAGGACTGGCTGCCGGCGCGACGGCCGCTGCGCATCGGCGTGCTGGCCGGCGCGTCGACCCCCGAGGCCGTCATCGGACAGGTGCTGGAGCGCCTCGCGTCGTTCCTGGGCGGGGAGTGAAGAGCTGTCAGCTCTCAACTTTCAGCAATCAGTAGCAGTGAACGCGTCCGCTCCCTCACGGTCGCGGCTCCCTTCCCCGCTTCCCGCCGTCACTTCAGATCGAGGAACTTCATCGCGAAGGCGCGGTAGGCCTTGTCGAAGGCGTCCAGGTCGTCGGTGATGTAGTGGCGGAACAGTTTCTCCGAGACGGTCTGGTTGTAGATCCGCCCGCGACGACGAAGCTGCTTGAGGGCATCTTTGGGAACGCCGATTGCCTGATGGAACGTGCCGGCTTTGGCGTCGGCGAGCAGGCGCTCCAGCCCGGCGCGATAGGCCGGAACGGACCGGATGTACATCGTCAGGCCCCAGAGCTGCCCGTAGTACCCGACCGCGACGTACGGACCCTTAGTGACCACGTGTCCGGCGTCCATCGGCAGGAGTTTGCGGAGGGGAATCCACCGCCCCTGCACCAGCGCCGACCGGAGGTCGTTGAATCGCAGCGCGTTGCGGTTCGGCGTGAACCGCACATAGTCGCCCTGGAACGCCATGCCCTCGGCCAGCACGCACAGGCCTTCTTCCAGCCACATCGGCAGGCCGTCTTTCAGATGGTGGTGGAAGAACTGGTGAAGCCCCTCGTGGGAGGCGATCGACAGGACCGTCGTGCCCCCCAGGTCCCAGAACACGCACACGCCGCGGTGACAGTAGCCGCCGGCCTCAATGGACAGGTAGGTGTCCGTGTTCGTGGTGATGATCTTCTCCGTCAGGTCCGCCCACTCCTGCCGCGAGCCCAGCATGTAGATCGGCATGCGCTTGGCCCCGTCATCGGGGTCCAGGCCGGTCAGCGAACTGTAGTGGCGGTGGGCAGCCTCCATGAAACCGGGCAGGATGCGCTGCAGCGACTCGCGCGAGGACGTGCTGTAGATCTCGTAATGCGTGCTCGTTGCGTGCTCGCCGACGGCGTGAGGCGTCTCCCAGACCCGCCGGACCGCCTGCGTCTCCATGGGCACGCCGCTCGGACGGACCTCCGGACGTTCACACCCGATCAGCCCCGCCGCCGCGACCAGAATCCATGCTGACATCGTGGTTTTCATATGCCCATTCTATCGGAATCTTGCGATTTCGGATTGCGGATTTCGGATTTCGGATTGGGACGCGGATGCATCCCTCCCTGTTCAACGTCGGCTGTATGCGGAGAGCGTCCCGAACATCCCTGACTGGCGCCGGTGTGCTGCCGTTCAATTCGAAATCCGAAACCTGCCTGCCGGCAGGCAGGTCCGCAATCCGAAATGCCTGTAGACTCCGCCCCCCCCTATGCCTACCATATGGAATACTGGGATCCCTGGTTCAGCGAACTCTCCTTTCCCCTGACTCGCTGCATCGCTGGCGGATGGTTATGAGGACGACCCCGATGAGCAAACGAGTGTTGACGTGTCTGGTCTGCCTGCTGACGTTGACGACGGCAGCCGGCGCTGCTGCGCCCCTGGCCGAGCGTCTCCCGGCCGGGACGAAGGTCTACGTCGGCTGGGCCGGGCGCACCCTCCCCTTCGACGGGTCCATGCTGGGGCAGTTGATCAACGAACCCGCCGTCAAGCCCATCTTCGCGGCCATCCGCGAGGCCGCCCTGAAGGAGATGGGCCCGGAACAGGAACGCGAGATGTTCCGGCGCGCCTGGGAGATGGCGGGCATCGCGTGGCAGCACCCGATGGCCGCCGCCTTGATCGGCCTGACGCCCAACGGGAAGGATGAGCCCACCGTCTCGGCCGTCCTGCTGGTCGACCTGGGCAAGGACAAGGCCGCCTTCGAGAAGCACCTGGCGGGACTGCTCGGCGCCCTCGACGACGAGGTGGAGTTCACCAACGCGACGGCCGGGGCGGTGACCTACCGGACGGTCAAGAACCCCCACGACAACGACGTCTCGCTGGGATACATGGGCAACGTGTTCTTCTGTGCGGTGGGGACGAAGACGCCCGGGCAACTGGTCGCCGCCACTGCGGCCAAAGGCCTCAAGGCCGACAAGAAGTTCGCGGCCGCCTTCAAGCCCGTCGACGGCGAGAACGTGCAGTTCGCGATGTACGTCGACGTCGACGCGGTCCAGAAGAACGTCGAGCAGGTCCTGGCCGCGGGCGGACCCACGCCCCCCACGAAGGACAAGACGTGGGGCCAGGAACTGGAGCGGTTCGCCCAGGCACTGGGGGTCGACAAGGTCGCCACCGTCGCGGGAACGACGCGCGTGGTGGACCGCGGCATGCTGACGAAGGTTCGCCTGCAGACACCCGCGCCGCACAAAGGACTGCTCCTGCCTCTCGCGGGCAAGCCCCTCCAGGATGCCGACCTCGCGGGCGTGCCCGCCGACGCCGATCTCGTCCTGGCCGCTGCGCTCTCGCCCGATGCGCTCTACAACGAGCTGCGCCGGGTCATCAAGACGCTCGACGAGAAGGCCGACAAGGACTTCGCCCGCGAACTGGGCGAGTTCGAGGACGAGTTCGGCTTCTCGCTGACCAAGGACATCCTCGCGAACCTGGGCGACCGCTGCGTGATCGCCAGCGCGCCCAGCCTGGGCGGCTTCCTGACCGGAACGGTCCTGACCGTGCAGGTCAAGGACGCCAAGAAACTCCAGGCGGGCATCGCGAAGCTCGAGGCCTCCATCCGCAAGAAGCTCGCTCCGCCCGCCCCCGAGCCCGTCGACCCCGCGCGCAAGCAGGCGGCCTTCACCTGTCCGATGCACCCCGAGATCCGTATGCCCACCACGGGCAAGTGCCCGAAGTGCGGCATGGGCCTGATCCCGGCCGAACGCGTACAGCGGCCCCGCCCGGCGCCGGCCAGCCTGGAAACCATCAAGGTCGGACGCACGCAGATCCGCTACGTCGCCTTCGCCACGCGCGAGCCCATCCCGATCGCCCCCGCCTGGGCGATCCACAAGGACAAGCTCTACATCGCGGGCTGGCCGCAGGTGATCCAGACGGCCATCGAGGGCCCCGCTCGCCCGCTGCTGACCCAGGACCCCGCCTACCGCAAGACCCGCGCGAAGGTCGCCGCCAACGCGTCGATCCTCCTGTACGCGAACTACCCCCGGATCGTCCGCCAGGTCTACAATTGGGGCCTGCTGGGATGGACCGCGGGAGCGAACGTCCTGCCGCACGAGACGGGCATCGCCGCCCGCCCCGGCTGGCTGCCGTCACTGTCCAAGCTGGAGAAGTACCTCTGGCCGCAGGTGGGCATCGTGTCCGCCGATGCGAAGGGCATCACCTTCGAAGGCTACGGGTCGCTGCCCGCCCCCGACATGCTCCTGTCCCCCCTCCCCGCCGCCCTCAGCTCCATCGCCCTGCCCAGCGTGTACGTGGCCAGGCGCCGCGCCGAGGCCGTCAGCGAGATGCATCAGGTCCAGATCATCCAC
>CAZEJA010000038.1:0-12783 GCA_964512215.1 uncultured Planctomycetaceae bacterium | reverse complement strand
CCTTGTCGAGCACGTCGCGGGCGTCGGCCCGGACAGCCGTCTCGTCGAAGCGCGTCGTGGCGGGCGACATCCGGGTGAATCTGCCCGTCTACTACGTGGTCGACGGCGGCGGCAGCATGGGCGAGACGTTCTTCTTCGCGCTGCAGATGGTCCAGAAGTCTCTCCGCACGCTGGAGGCGGGCGACCAGTTCAACGTCATCATCTGTCGCGAGGAAGGCGACAAGGCCGTCTCCGACAAACTGCTCGCCGCGGAGGAGGTCTCCGGCGAGATCGTCGCGAAGGTCATGGAGAACCTCATGCCCAGCGGCGCGACGGACGTGGGCAAGACGATCTCCGCGACGCTGGCGAAGAAGCCGGGCACGATCGTGCTGCTGGCCAAGAAGTACATCGACGGCGCCGAGAAGATCGGACAGGAGGTCAAGAGCAAGGACGTGCTGTTCGTGACGATCTGTCTGGACGGGCTGGACGACGCGGCCGCGGCGATGGCGAAGATGGCTGAGGCCGCCGGCGGGCAGGCGAAGGCGTTCAGCCTCAGCGAACTGGAGGCGCACAGTCAGGATGCGAGAGACGACTAACCGCAGGCGAGTTCAGGGAGCACGTGCAGCATGATCATTATCGGCGAGAAGATTAACGCGACACGCAAGTCGATCGCGGCCGCCCTCGAGGCCCGCGACGAGCAGCACATCGTGCAGACGGCGGCCGAGCAGGTCGCCGCGGGGGCGGACTACCTCGACGTCAACGGCGGCGATCCCCGCGAGGGGCGCGAGGTCGAGAACATGGCGTGGCTGGTCGAACTCGTGCAGGCCGACACGGAGGCGCCGCTGGCGATCGATTCGGCCAATCCCGACGCGGTCCGCAAGGGCCTGTCGATGGCCGCCCGCAAGCCGATCCTCAACAGCATCTCGCTGGAGAGCGAGCGACTGGACGCGATGCTCCCCATCGTCGCCGAGTACGACTGCATGGTCGTCGCGCTGCTGATGGAAGACGGCGGGACGCCCACCGGCGTGGACGACCGCCTCCAGCGGGCGGGGACGCTCGTCGAGAAGCTCACCGGCGCGGGCAAGAAGGTGGACGAACTGATCGTCGACCCGTGCTTCCTGCCCGTTTCGGCCGACCCGTCCAGCGGGCGGGCCGTCATCGACGCGATCGCCGCCGTCCGCAAGGAGTGGCCGGACATCCACATCGGCGGGGGGCTGTCGAACATCAGCTTCGGCCTGCCGAAGCGGCGGCTGGTCAACGCGGCCGCCCTGTCGCAGGCGGTCTACGCGGGCATGGACTACGCCATCGTCGACCCCTGCACGCCGGGCACGATCCCCACCATCCTCGCCGCCGAGACCGTCGCGGGGCGCGACGAGTTCTGCATGGGGTACGTCATGGCGGAGCGGGAAGGGAAGCTGGGGTAGGATTCAGGATCCTCGATTCGCAATCCTCGATCCTCGATCCGAAAGCAAGGGACAACGGGAGAGCGCCTCGAGGATGGAGGATCGAGGATTGAGGATTCGTCCCTGGTTCCCAGCCCCCTTGTCTCTTCCGTCCTTGCTCCCCTCGGAGAGAATGCTATTCTCGCCCGCATGCCTGTTACGAAGCATCGAATCCTTAAGAACGTCCAGGCGATTCGTGAGAACATCCTCGCCGCCTGCCGGCGCGTCGGGCGCGATCCCGGGGGCGTCTCGATGGTCGCAGTCACCAAGGCCGTGGACATGCCCACCATTCGCAACCTCATCGACGCGGGGATCACCGACTTGGCGGAGAATCGCATCCAGCAACTGCTCGCCCGCGCGGAGGAACTGGCGGGCATTCTGCAGCGGCGCCGCACGGCCCCCGCGCCCGACGTGCGGTGGCACATGGTGGGGCACCTGCAGCGCAACAAGGTCAAGGCGGCCCTGGGCGTCGTCTCGCTCGTTCATTCCGTGGATTCGCTCCGTCTGGCCGAGGAGTTGCACAACCGCGCCGAGCAGGCCGGGCGGCGGGTGGATGTCCTGTTGCAGGTCAACTGCTCGGAGGAGCAGCAGAAGTTCGGCTGTGCCGTCGGGGCGGCTACGCACCTGGGGGAGTTGATCTGCACCCTCCCGAGCCTGCGCCTGGTGGGGCTGATGACGATGGCGCCCTACGTCGCCGATCCGGAGAAGGCTCGCCCGACCTTCGTCCGCCTGCGCGAACTGTTCGAGGAGATGCGCAAAGCGAAGATCGGGGGCGACGCGTTCCGTCACCTGTCGATGGGCATGAGCAACGACTACGTCGTCGCCGTCGAGGAAGGCGCCACCGTCCTTCGCATCGGCACGGCGCTGTTCGAGTAGTGGGCCGCAGAGACGCATTGCCGTGCGGGGATGGGCCGCAGAGACGCAGAGGGCGCAGAGAACGGACGGTGGGGTAGAAGAGACAGGGCCGACGTACAGCATTCCTCGACGACGGGAATCCTCTTCTTCTACCCCCTCTTCCCTCTGCGCCCTCTGCGTCTCTGCGGCCCACCGGTCTACGACAGTGCGTCGATGACGGCGCGGGTGAAGGCGGGCAGGTCGTCGGGCTTGCGGGCGGTGATGAGCTTGCCGTCGACGACGCACTGCTCATCCACCCAGTCGGCCCCGGCGTTGATCATGTCGTGCTTGATCGCGAGGAAGCTCGTCGCCCGTTTGCCCCGCAGGGCGTCGGTGCAGCAGAGCATCCACCCGCCGTGGCAGATGGCGGCCAGGACGATGTCGGCTTCGGCGCACTGGCGGATGAAGCGGATCATGCTCTCGTCGCGGCGCATGAAGTCCGGGCACCAGCCGCCCGGGACGATCACCGCGTCGAAGTTCCCGCCGGTGACGGCCTTGGCTTCAACGTCCGAAACGCAGGGGTACCCCAGTTTCGAATCGTAGACCTGCCCGGCCTGCGGGGCGACCAGCACGACGTCGGCGCCTTCCTCGATCAGGCGGTAGTAGGGGTACCAGACTTCCATCTCCTGGTACTGCTGGTCGAGCAGGATCGCGACCTTTCTGCCCTCGAGCGACATGGCGTGCTCCTTCCCGTCACAGGCGATGCCCACGGAGAGTTCCGTGGGCAGGATGAATGGAGCCGAGGGGATTTGAACCCCTGACCTGCTGATTGCGAACCAGCCGCTCTCCCAACTGAGCTACGGCCCCGCTCGGGACGAACCAGTATACGAAACGACGTGTCGGAAAGGGAAGGCGATTTCGATGCGAGGTCCCGAATCCACGATGCGCTGGCAACCGGCAACGGGCAACGGGCAACCGGGGAACGGCGGCAACGGGCAACCGGGGACAGGGCGAGAGGTCGACGGTGGAGCCGACCTGTTCGGATGCATGGTGGATCGTCGCAGGGAGCGAAGCACACAGCCTGTTGCCCGTTGCCGGTTGCCCGTTGCCGGCCCCTAGTCCTGGGGCCTGGTTCCCTTGGGCACGTACGTGCATGCCGGTTCGGCGGCGAGGTAGTCGGTGGTCTCGGCGTAGGCGCGGGCACGACAGCCGCCGCAGATGCCGCGGAAGTTGCACGCGCCGCACTTGCCTTCCAGGCGGTCGTAGTCGCGCAGATCCTCGAAGACCTGCGAGCCCTTCCAGATGTCCGCGAACGACTGCTCGCGAACCGACCCGCACAGCACGGGCAGATAACCGCACGGGAAGACCTCGCCCTTGTGGCTGACGAACGCGACGGAGACGCCGCCGAGACAGCCTCGGGAGTGCTTCGGGGCCATGCCACGCTGGGCGGCGATGCGGTAGTAGTGGGGGGCGCAGGTGGCCTTCAGCTCCAGGTCGCCCCCGGCTTCCTGGCGGTCGCAGACCCATTCGAGCACCTGCTCGTATCGCTCGGGGGGAAGCTGGTGGCTGTCGGCGATCTCCACGCCGCAGCCGACGGGCACGAGCAGGAACAGGTGCAGGGCATCGGCCCCCAGCGACGAGGCGAGGTCGTAGAACGCGTCGAGCTGGTCGTGGTTGTGCCCGGCGATGGTGCAGTTGATCTGCACCGACTGATCGAGTTTGCGGAGTTCGGCGATACCCGCGAGGGCCTGGTCGTAGGCGCCCTCTACGGCGCGGAACTTGTCGTGGGTGGCCGGGTCCGCGCCGTCGAGGCTGATCGACACGCGATGGAAGCCCACCTCCCGGATCCGCCGGGCGACGTCGGCGTCGACCATGGTCCCGTTGGTCGCCAACGCGATCGGCAGGGACAGGTCGCGCGCATGGGTGGACAGGTCCTCCCAGTCCGGGCGCATCAGGGGCTCGCCGCCGGAGAAGACGATGATGGGGCGTCCCAGCGTGGCGGCCGAGTCCAGCACGGCGCGAAACTCCTCGGTCGTCAGATCGCTGCGGGCCTCTTCCTCCGCGACGTCCAGACGACGGCAGTGAATGCACGCCAGATTGCACCGCGCGGTCGATTCCCAGAACAGGAGACGCAGAGCGTTCCCGTCGGGGCGGCAGGATGTTCCCGGGTGCCCGCTCACAGGGCGATCTCCTCGTCCGTGAGGTAGCACGCGGGGTCGTCGCCCCACATATTCCCGCTGGTCGCCTCGGCGCGGGCGCGGAAATTCCCGTTGCACACGTTCAACCAGCGGCAGTGTTGGCAGCGGCACTCGAGGTACTTCTTACGGTCGCGGAGCTTGCTCAGCAGGGGGTGATCCGGGTCGGACCAGATCTCGCTGAAGGGCCTCTCGCGAATGTTGCCCAGCACGTGGTGACGCCAGAACTGATCGGGCAGGACATCGCCGTTCCAACTCACGCACCCGATCCCGACCCCCGTGCTGCTGCCTCCGTTCATCTGCAGCAGTTCGAGACAGTCCTTCGCCCGCTCGGGGCTTTCCCTCTCGACCCGCAGGTAGACGTACGGTCCATCGGCGTGGTTGTCGACGGTCAGGACCTCCACGGGCTTGCCCGCCGCCTGCAGGGCGGCCGTGCGGTCCATGATGATGTCCAGCGTCTCGCGCGTCTTCTCGGACGAGAGCGTCGCCTCGCGGATGTCGTCACCCCGCCCGGTGTAGACGAGGTGATAGAAGCACACGCGGGGGATGTTCTCCCGATCGATCAGGTCGAAGATCGCCGGAATGTCCGCCACGTTCGTGCGGTTCATCGTGAGTCGCAGTCCCACCTTCACGCCCGCGGACAGGCAATTGCGGATGCCCGTGAGAGCCTTCTCGAACGCGCCTTCGACGCCGCGGAACCGGTCGTTGACGTCGTTGAGCCCGTCGAGGCTGACGCCGACGTAGCTGAGCCCGATCTCCGCGAACTCGGCAGCCTTCTCGGGCGTGATCAGCGTGCCGTTGGTGGAGATCACCGCCCGCAGGCCGGCTGCCTTGGCGTGGGCGATCAGGCCGGTCAGCCCGGGCCGCATCAGCGGCTCGCCGCCGGAGAACAGGACCACGGGAGCGCCGAACTGCCCGAGATCGTCGAGCAGGGCCCGGCCTTCATCGTCGGTCAACTCGTCGGGGGCGGCCTGGTTGGTGCTGGCCGAATAGCAGTGCATGCACTTGAGATTGCACCGCTTCGTGCAGTTCCAGACGACCACGGGCTTCTTGTCTTCGGAGAACTGCAGCAGGTGGCTGGGCAGTTCGCCGCTCTTGCGGCCGTAGCGCAATGGGTCCGACGCCTCCACCGTGCCGCAGTACAATTTGGATATTCCGATCACGTCATTCTCCCGCCCCGGTCGCAAGGAACCGGGGATGCTCGTCCATTATAGACTGTGGGCTGTGCACAACCAAACCGCCCTGATGGAAGGGCAGTTTGGATTCGGATTGAACGACGGCAGCCACGTGCCGATGGAGTACGTCAGCGTGGTCGGCCACGTACAGGGGGGTGTGGGCAGAAGAGCAATGCCCCCGCGTCCCAATCCGCAATCCACAATCCGAAATCCGAAATGGATTACAGCTCCGGGCCCGTGAACTTCGGGGAGTACTTCTTGACCAGGCGGACCAGGTCGTTCTGGGCGGGGTCGATCTCGAGCGAGGTGTTCCAGCACTTGAGGGCCCGGTCTCGCATGTCGGTCTTGCCGGGGTCCATGACGTAGCGGGCCATGTGCACCACGCCGAGCCCGCGGTGGGCCTCGGCGCTGTCGGCGTCGAGTTGGACGGCCTTGCCGTAGGCGTCCATCGCGCTGTCCAGATCGCGCAGGTGAAAGTAGCAGCTCCCGAGTTGCGACCACGGCTCGGCGTTGCCGGGATCTTCCTGGGTGGCGATCGTGAAGACCTGGATGGCGGATTTGAGGCGCCCCTGGCGCATGTAGGTCGAGCCCAGATTCAGCAGCAGGTGCGGCTGGCTCGTGTCGAGCTCCAGCGACGTCTTGTAGGCCTTGATGGCCTCGTAGAGTTTGTCCTGGCTGTCGTAGATGATGCCGAGGTTGCTGTGGGCCTGCGGGCTCTTGGGGTTGATCCGCACGGCCGCGAGGCAGTAGTGCTCGGCCATCTCATACTTGCCAAGCTGGAAGTAGCAGGCGCTGAGGTTCAGGTTCGTGTCGAAATCTTCGGGCTCGAGCGTGACGGCCCGCAGGTAGATCTGCACGGCGGAGCGGAGGTAGTCGTCGATCTTCTCGACGACCTTGGCGGCCTCGGAGAGCAACTGGTAGGTCACGCCGAGGTTGTAGTGGGGGCGGAAGGCGTACGGGTTGGTTTCGCAGGCGGCTTCGTAGCTGCGCCGGGCGAGTTCGTGGCTGCCGCGCTTGCGGTGGATGTCGCCCATGGTGGCGTGCGCGACGGAGAGCGTGGGGTCGGCCTGGACCGCCCGGGCCAGTTCCGCCAGGGCGGCGTCCACTTTGCCCTCGTCCAGCAGGAGCTGACTGATCACGTAGTGATTGATCGCCCGATCCTTGGGCAGGACGAACTCACAGCCCCCGCCCAACAGGGCCGCCAACGCCAACGAGATGATCCCACACATCCGACCGCGCATACATCCGCCTTTCCGGTCCATACCAGCGAGGTTGTAAACGACCGGGCCTTCCCGGTCAAGCGCGGCGCTTTGCCCGCGCGAGGACCGAGTCGATCCGATAGAATATCGGCACATCATGGCCTCCAACGCCGGGAAGAATCTCCGTCTTCGCAAACGGATGGACATCCAGCAGGTGTTCGAGCAGGGCGTCCGCGCGCGGGACGAGCGGATGACGCTGGCGGGACGCCCGAACGGGCTGCCGCACAGCCGCGTGGGCACGGGGGTGTCGACGCGCCACGGCGGGGCGGTGCGGCGGAATCGAATCAAGCGCCTCTGCCGGGAAGCGTTCCGCCTCTCGCGGGGCGAATTGCCGACCGGCTGGGACTACATGATCGTTCCGCGCCTGGGCGCGGAGTTCACCGTGGAGGGGATCGCCGCGTCGCTGGCGTCGCTGACATCGCGACTCATTGAAGCGGCGGAGCGGAAGGGGCGGGAACCGTGACCCCGCGCGAGTGGATGCTGCTGCCCGCTGAGATTCTCCGACAGGGGATGATCTCCCTGATCCGCCTGTACCAGCACACGCTCTCTCCGCTGATCGGGAAGCAGTGCCGCTTCGCCCCCACCTGCAGCCAGTATTTCATCGACGCCTTGCGCAGTCGGGGGGTGCTGTGCGGAACGGCGATGGGATTGTGGCGGATCCTGCGGTGTCACCCGTTCAGCAAGGGCGGGTACGATCCGGTGGACCGCCCGCCTCCCGACGGCGCGGCCGAAGGCGAGTGAGCGCCGCGGGGCGCTACTTCTTGCGCCGATCACCGCGGCGCCGTTCGTAGACGCGCGGCGGCTGGCCGATCAACGTGCCCTCGCCCGTCTCCCGGTGGGCGGGGACGATCTCGCCCTCCCGCTCGCGGCGGCACTGCTGCATTTCGCGGGCTTCCCGGATGATCCGCACGGCCTCGTGGAGGCTGTCGGTGACCGTGAACAGGTCCAGATCGTTGCGGCTGATCTTGCCGTAGTGGTCCTTGAGCATGCTCTTGCGCATCCAGTCGACCAGCCCGCGCCAGTAGCTGCGCCCGATCAGCACGACGGGGAAGCGGGCGGCCTTGCCGGTCTGGATGAGGGTCATGGAGTTGTAGAACTCGTGCAGCGTGCCGAACCCGCCCGGGAAGCACACGAACGCGCAGGCGTACTTGACGAACATCACCAGGCGGGCGAAGAAATACCGGAAGTTGACCTGCACGTCCGCGTAGGGGTTGGCCTTCTGCTCCATCGGCAGCGTGATGTTCAGCCCCACGGAGACGCCGCCGACGTCGTTGGCGCCGCGGTTGGCGGCCTCCATGATGCCGGGGCCTCCGCCGGTGATGATCGCGAATCTCTCCTCGGCCAGCATGCCTGCCAGCTTGCGGGCCTTGGCGTAGTCGCGGTTCGACGGCGGCGTCCGCGCCGAGCCGAAAATGCTGACGGCCGGGCCGAGGCGGCTCATCTCCTCGAAGCCCTCGACGAATTCGCTCATGATGCGGAATACGCGCCAGGGATCCTCGTGTACGAAGGTCGAGTCGGTCATTGCTGCTCCTGTCTGGAGGTTCGGTGCGTGTAGTGTATCGGCAGGCCCGCGGTGGGGGCAAGATGCAGGTTCATTCCGTGCAGCGGGCGGGAACATTTGACAAGTGCCCCCTCCGTGTTGCCTAATGGTGCCCGGAGAGTGCGATATGCAGCGTGTAATGAGCTATATGGTGCTGGCGGCCGTCCTGGGCGGCTGCAGCGGCGGGTACATCCTGACGATCCCCGACCAGGTTGCCCCGACGGGAGGCGAGGCGACGCCGGTGATCCGCCTGCGGCGGAACGAACTCGCCCGGATGAAGGTGCCGGTCCGGGGCGCGTTGATGCAGTTCCGCCTGGCGGGCGGGCCCCTGCGCGGCGCGTACACGGATGAGATCGGGTACGCGGGCGCGGTCGTGCCCGCGCCGGATCTGCCGGGACGGTACGTGTTGTCGGTTCGTCACGTGGATCCGCGGGAGGGCGACGAGGTGGAGGGCACGGCGGACGTGTTCGCCTGGCCGGCCGACGCGAAGGTTCTCGCGGTCGATCTGGACTGCCTGCCATATCCGGGACACGACGACGCTCCGGCGGCCGCGGCGGCGCTGCGCGGGCTGGCGCCGAACGGCTATGTCGTGTACTTCTCGCGCGACGCCATCGATCTGCACGATCGGCTGCACGAGGTGCTGAATCTGGGCGGGTACCCGGTCGGGCCGATCCTGCTGTGGCAGCGCGAGCGGATGCACGTCGTCCGCCGGTCGTGGCGCCTGCCGAAGATCGTCGTCGAGAGTCGCCTGGTCAGCCAACTCGAGCAACTCCGCACGGTGTTCCCGGGGCTTTCCGTGGGCGTGTGCGACACGGTTCTGTCGGCGGCGGCCTTCTCCGCGGCGGGCGTGGACTGCCTCTTCGTGTCCGGGCCGGCGACGGCGGAGGGCGTGCCGCCGGAGAAAATGCGGACCTGGTCGCAACTCGCCGAGAAAGTGCGATGACCCCAGCGGCGCCCCAGCGCGTAGCGGTCTTCCTTCCGAACCCGGTGGGCGACGCCGTGATGGCCACCCCGGTCCTCCGCGCCCTGCGCGGGGCTTTTCCGGATGCCCATATCGTGTACATCGCCCGCGAACCGGCCCTCCAGGTCATGGCCGGCTGCGGCTGGCAGGACGGGACGATCGCGGACCGGTCGAGCCGGGCGCCGAAGGTGCGAAACCTGTTCCGGACGGCGCGGAAGATCCAGCGGGGGCGCTTCGACCTCGCCCTGATGCTGCCCAACAGTTTTCGCAAGGCGCTGCTCGCGTGGCTGGGCGGATGCCGGCGGGTCGAGGGCTACTCCCGAGACTGGCGCGGCTGGATGCTGACCGACCCCGTCGAGCCGCTGCGGAACGAGGACGGCACGTTCCGGGCGATTCCGACCATCGACTACTACACGACGCTGGCGGTTCGGGCGGGGATCGAGGTCCCCGACCGGACGCTGGAACTGGGCGTCGCCGAGGACGATGCCTCCCGGGCCGCCGAACTGCTGGACGAGGCCGGCGCGGGCGACGCGCCACTGGTGATGCTCAACCCCGGCGCGGCCTTCGGCACGAGCAAGATGTGGGACCCCGAGCGGTTTGCCCGCGTGGGCGACGCGCTGATCGAGCGGTACGGCGTGAAGATTCTCATCAACGCCGCCCCCATGGACATGGAGCGCCGCATCGCCCGCCACGTCGCCGGCGCGATGCGTCACGAGCCGCTGCTCAACTTTGCCGAGCGCGACAACACGATCGGCCTGCTCAAGGCGCTGATCGCCCGGTGCGACCTGCTGATCACGAACGACACGGGCCCGAGGCACATCGCGGCCGCTCTGGGCATCGGCGTGGTGACGCTGTTCGGCAGCACGGACCCCGTCTGGGCGCGGATCGACTACCATCGCGAGCGGACGGTCCGCGTGGACGTTCCCTGCTCGCCGTGCCAGCAGAAGCTCTGCCCGCTGCCCGCGGGCCCGACGTACCACCAGTGCATGACGGAGATCACGGGCGAGATGGTCCTGTTGGCCGCGGAGGAGGTCCTCGCGGTCGTCGGTGCGGAGGCCGAACCGTGTTCGTGAGCGACACATGCGATGAGGCGCTGCTGGCCGCCCTGCGGGAGCGGGGGCTGGATACGCTCGAGGGCGCGTTCGCCTTCGAGGCGGGCGCCGATCTGCACAAGCACGGGCTCAAGGGGCGCCGCCGGACGCGGCTGGAGATCACCGACGCGGCGGGCGGGGCGCACGAACTCTATCTGAAGCGCTACGCGAACGAGCCGGGCTCGGTGCGGTGGAAACGATGCTGGACGCACCGGCGCCCCTGCAGCGCCGCGCGGGTGGAGTTCGAGAACATCCGCGCCGCCCGCGCTGCGGGCGTGCCCACGATGCAGGAAGTGCTCTTCGGCGAGCGGGGGCGGCGGAGCTACGTGATCGTCTCGGCCGTGCCGGGGGCGTCGCTGGAGACCTGCGGCGAGCAGTTCCTCGCGACCATCGAGCAGGACCACGGGATTCCGCACTTCACGACGCGCCTGGCGGAGCTGGTCTCGACGCTGCACGGGGCGGGGTACTTTCACCGCGACCTCTATGCGTCGCACATCTTCCTGCACGAGCGGGGCGGCGACTTCGAACTGTACCTGATCGACCTGGCCCGCATGTTCCGCCCGCTGTGCCGCCGCTTCCGCTGGCGGGTGAAGGATCTCGCCCAGTTGAAATACTCCATGCCTTCGATCTGGACCGTGACGCACTGGGACGACTTCCTCGCGAAATACCTCGGCGCTGATGCGGCGGCCGGGCGCCGCTACGCCCGGGCGATCGACCGGAAGGTCGCCGCCATCCGGCGACACGATGCGAACCGCCTGGAGCGCCACGCCCGGAGGGCTGGCCCATGAGGATCGCCCTGGTCATCGAGCGCATGGACGCCTTCCGCGGCGGTCGCGAGACGTCGACGGGGCAGATCGCGTCGATCCTGGCTGGGCGCGGGCACGAGGTGGACATCCTCTGCCAGTCGGGCTCGTGGCGGGCCGAGGGCGTCAACGTGGTCGAGCTCGGGCGTCGCGGGCTGACACGGTCCGGGCGCCTGGCGGGGTTCGTGGCCTCCGTACAGGACCGGATGGCGGCCGAAACGTACGACATCGTGCACGCCATGCTGCCCGTGCCGGGGGCGAACGTCTACCAGCTTCGCAGTGGGACGGCCCCGGGGCGGCTGGCCGCCGCACGCCGACGGTGGGGCGCCCTGGCGGGCATCCGCGTCGGGCTGGGGGGGGCGCTGAACCCCGCCCGGCGTCGCACGGCGGCCCTGGAACGGGAGGTCGCCGCCGACCCGAAGACGTTCTGCCTCGCCGTCAGCGAGATGGTGGCGGGGGAGTTCCGCGCGGCCTACGGCGACAGCGACCGCCTCCGCGTGGTGTACAACGCCGTCGACCTGCCGGACGTCGACGACGAGCAGCGGGCGGACTGGCGGCAGCGCCTGCGGTTCAAGATGGACGTCCCCTCCGAGGGCGTCGTCTTCCTGACGGTCGCGACGAACTTCCGCCTGAAAGGCATCGCCGAACTGATCGCTGCGTTTGCGAAGTGGTACGACCGGTCCCGTCCGACCGTGCCGGTTCGCCTCGTCGTGGTGGGGCGAGAGCTGGTCGAGGGCTACCAGCGGATGGCGAGCCTGCGGAACATCGCGCCGATCACCGTCTTCGTGCCTCCGGCGGGGAACATCCACGAGTGGTACGCCGCCGCGGATGCGTGCGTGCTGCTGAGCTGGTACGATCCGTGCAGCCGCGTCGTCCTGGAGGCGACGCGATGGGGCATCCCGTCGCTGACGACGGCGTGGAACGGCGCCTCCGAAGTGATCGGAGCGTGCGGCGGGGGGGTGGTGGTGACGTCCCCGAAAGACGTCCCGGGCATCGTCGCGGGGTTGGACGCCCTGGTCGACTCCGCGCGGCGCGGCGAGATGGCCGACGCCTGCCGCGCGACGGCCGAGACGCTGGGCGTGGATCGACACGTGGACCGATTGCTGGAGATCTACGGGGAGGTGCTGGAGCGGACATGATCGACGATCCGATCATCCTGCTGATCGTCCTGCCGCCGGCGGCGTACGTCCTCGGGGCCACGCCGTTCGGCGTGATCCTCTCTCGCGCCAACGGCGTGGACATCCGAACGAAGGGCAGCGGCAACACGGGGGCGACGAACGTCTGGCGCGTGCTGGGCGCGCGGTGGGGGGCGCTGTGCTTCGCGCTGGACGTGGGCAAGGGGTTGGCGCCCGTGCTGGCGGCGGGCGTGCTGCTGCGGCGGCTGGACGGGTTCCCGACCGCGCTGCACCAGGGCGTCTGGCTGGCGACCGGGTGCGGGGCGATTCTCGGGCACGTCTTCAGCTTCTGGCTGAAGTTCCGCGGCGGCAAAGGCGTGGCCACTTCG
>CAZEJA010000037.1:0-12834 GCA_964512215.1 uncultured Planctomycetaceae bacterium | reverse complement strand
GGCCAGACAAATATGCTTAACTTAGGACCATTGGGGACAGTCCCCATTTTGCTCACCGTTCTGCTCCCCGTTCTGCTCGACCTTGCACGTGGGTACGTGCCCCGGTAGATTGAGCGACGATGAGCGACGCAGACTCGAACGACAACTCCGACGCGAAACGCCCGCCTCGGCGGCGGTGGCGTGCTCGTCTGCTGGCGCTGCTGCTGGGGCTTGTCGTATTCTGGGGAATCCCGGAGATCGTCGTCCGCATCATCGACCCCACGCTCGAGCGGTTCACCGAGATCGTGTTCATGGGCGATCCGAACTCGCGCGAGCTGTTCATGAAGGACCCGTACCTGCACTGGAAGCTGCGCCCGAACGTGAAGCTGACGTTCCTCGGCAGCGAAGTCCGGACCAACGCACAGGGCTTCCGCGGACCGGCCGTCGAATCGGAGCGGCGGAACATCCTCTTTCTCGGCGACTCGGGCACGTTCGGCTGGCGCGTCGCGGAGGCGGAGGCCTTCCCGGCCAAGCTGGCCGCCTTCCTGAATGCTCCACCGGGCGGCGGGACATGGCAGGCGCTGAACGCCGGCGTGCCGGGCTACAGTTCCCACCAGGTTCGCGAACTGTCCCAGCGCCTCATCCCGAAGTGGATGCCCGAGGTGGTCGTGATCTGCGTGGGCAACAACGACCCCGCCCCGACCGTCCGGTCGGACGCGCAGCTCGCCGACGATCGGCGCTGCGCGGCGCTGCTGGCCGCGGCCCTGTCGCACAGCCGCTTCCTCGTGTGGGTGAGCGAGCTGATCCAGAAGGAGAAGGTCGAGACGTTCCACGCGACCTCCCTCGCCGATGCTCGCCCGCGCGTGCATCACCTGCGTTTGGCCTCGAATCTGGAGGCCGTCATCGCGACGGCGAGGAAGGCCGGGGCCAAGCCCGTCGTCCTCCTTCCCCCCGTGAATCTCTACGTCCCGCCGCGCGTGCGGGCCGGGATGTTCCCCGAAGTCACTCAGTGGTCACAGTGGGCCCGGCGTGTGCAGACGCTCGTGCAGCAGCGGCGCTTCGACGACGCGACGGCCGAGGCGAACCGGATCCTCGCCGACAGCGACGGACACTTCTATGCGAAGTGGCTGAAGGGCATCGTCCTGGCCGAGCATGGCCGCCTCCAGGACGCCCGGCGGATCCTGGAGGAAGCGTTCGTGAAGCACCCCTTCCCGGAACGGGCGCCGCTCAGCTATCGCGGGGTCATCTACTCGATGGCACAGAAAGACAAGGTGCCCGTCCTCGACCCGAACGAGGTGTTCCGGGAGATCATGGACGGCCCGGCTGCACAGGGGCTGTTTCTGGACTGGTGTCACCCCAGCGTGTTGGGGCACGAGGTCATCGCCCGGCGGCTGGCCGCGATGATCGCCGAACTCGATCGAAAGAAATGAGCCGCGGACTTCTTTCCCGCCCCGCATACAATGGCAGCGGCGAACAGCAATCGCAGCGACAAGGAGAGTGCAATGCGAATCGACAGACGCGAGTTTCTGGGCACGGCGATGGTCGGCGCGGGCGGCGTGATGGTGGCGCGAGACGCGCTGGCTGTCGCGAAGCCGTCCGTCAAGAACTTCGAGCCCTTCGAGACCGTCCACCTGGGCAAGACAGGCATCGCGGCCTCCCGCGTGGGCATCGGCACGGGCAGCACGGGCGGCAAGCGAAGCAGCAACCAGGTCCGCCTCGGCAAGGACCAGTGCAAGCAACTCGTGCGGACCGCCTACGACAAGGGCATCCGCCTGTTCGACATGGCCGACCTGTACGGCTCGCATTTCGCGCTGGCGGGGCTCAAGGGTCTGAAGCGCGACAGCTACACGGTGGTCTCGAAGATCTGGTGGCGACCGGGCAAGGCGATTCCCGAGCCGGAACGTCCCGACGCCGACGTCGTGATCGCGCGCTTCCTCAAGGAACTCGGCACGGACTACATCGACGTCGTGCAACTGCATTGCGTGGGCGAGGAGACCTGGCCGACGAAGCTCGCCAGGCAGATGGAGATCCTCGCGAAGCTCAAGACCAAGGGCCTGATCCGCGCGCACGGCGTGTCGGTGCACGGACTGGCGGGGCTCAAGACGGCCGCCAAGGAACCGTGGGTCGACGTCATCCACGCCCGGATCAACGCGTTCGGGACCGCGATGGACGACAAGGACCCGACCCAGGTCGCCCCCGTCCTTCAGGAGGCGCACAAGAACGGCAAGGCCGTCATCGCGATGAAGCTGATCGGCAACGGCAAGTTCCGCGACGACGAGCAGAAGAAGAAGGTGTCGCTGGACTACGTCCTCAGCCTCGGCTGCATCGACACGATGATCGTGGGCTTCGAAAGCGGCGCGGAGATCGACAACTACGCCGGTCGTGTCCGAAAGGTCCCCCGCTCCATCGTCGGGACGAAGGTGATCTAAGCGGTCTCAGAGAAGTTCTGTCGGGCGGCATGGCCTTTCCAGGTTGTGTCCCCGTGAAGAACAGGCAAGAATGCCTGTTCCACCGTGCAGAACTTACGTGAGACCGCTTAGACCCATGCCAACGCGGCAGACGGGCAAGAGGAGAAAGGAAGGACGATGAAAGGGATCATTGCTCTCGTGACTCTTGTTGCCGGAGTGCTCCTTGCTCTGTCGCCGATGATCTTCACCACAGCGGAAGTCCACGCCGACCGGGTCTTCTACGCCCAGTGCGCCGGATTCGCCCTGCTGGCTTGCGGCGTGGTGATGGGGTTTGCCAGCATCCTCAAGAGGTGACAGGTAGAGCAGTTCACGACATACCCGGGCGGAGGTAGTAGGCCCAGAAGGCGGCGATCTCGCGGGCAAGCAGGTACGGCATCTGGGTGAGGACGTACTGCTCGTCGGCGGGAACGGTGTAGACCTCGGCGTCGGCGCGGCGGTAGGCCATCTTGATGCGCGGCAGATGGTAGTAATGGCTGACGGCCAGCACGCGCCGCAGCCCCATCCGCTTGAGCATGGGCGTCGTGTTCGCGACGGTCGCCCGCGTATTGAGTCCGTGCTCGTCCAGCAGGATCGCCTCGTCGGGCACGCCCAGCAGCATCGCGAGACGGCGCATGGCCTGCGGCTCGGTCACGTCGCCGTCGCCGGGCCCGCCGGAGAAGACCAGCGTCCCCACCAGCCCCTGATGATACAACCCGACCGCCGTCCGCACACGGTCGGCCAGTGCCGTGGAGCACCGCCCGTCGGCGTACGCCCGCGCGCCGAAGACGACGGCGGCGTCGGCGCGGCGGGAGTAGTCGGTCTTACCGAAGCAGTACATCTGCCCCAGCGAAAACGCCAGCGCGAACGTCCCGACCGCTGCGACCATCACCAGCTTTCGCTTTCTGCTCAGGAGCGCGGACGTCTCGATCGGGCGCGTCGTCGACCACAACACACCGACCATCAGCAGTGCGACGGCCAGCGAGAACGGAACGGGCACGCCTGCGTGAATCGCCCCGCCGATCAGGAGGCGATAGAAGACGGTCGCGTTCCACAGCGCCGCCAGCAGCAGCACGCCCGTCACAACCCGCGTCGCTCGCCGCCGCCACGTCGGGGCCGCCGGTCGAATACCGTGCGCGATCAGAACCGCCGACGCGATCCCCAGCAGCCCAACGCGCAGCGGCGCGGGCAAACCGCGAACGTCGATCCACCACAGGTTCGCATCGAAGCCGGCCGCCGCTACCTCGCCGACCAGATTCAGTAGCGTGAACGCACCAAGAAACAACGCCCCCGCTCGAACGATGACTGACTTCATAAGGAATTCCCTGGAGCTGCGCCCTCCCAGCGGGCGTGCTACCTACTCTATCGTCTTCCCTGTCGTATCCGGATGAATCTCGTTGGGAGAGAACACGGCTGGACAAGCCAGCCGCCTGCCCCTTCGGAGCGCGACCCGCTACTTCTTCGGCACGTCGAGGCCGAGAACGTTCATGACGGCCTGCAGGTCGGACCAGACCTTGCCCCGCGTGTCGGCGGTGTACTGCCGCAGCACGTAGGCCGGGTGGAAGGTGGGCATCACGTCGATGCCCTCGAGCCCGTCGGCCAGGTCCGGCAGCTTCTGCCAGCTCCCGCGCATCCGGGTGATGCCCGTCCGCGTGCGCAGCAGGTTCTGCGTCGCGGGGTTGCCCAGCGTGACGATGACCTTCGGCGCGATGACCTGCAACTGGCGCATCAGGTAGCCCCAGCAGGCCTCGACTTCCTCGGGGGCCGGTGCGCGGTTGCCCGGTGGACGGCACTTGACGATGTTGCAGATGAACACGTCGTCGCGCGTCAGGCCCATCGCGACGATCATCTTCGTCAGCAGTTCGCCCGCACGTCCCACGAAGGGACGACCCGTGCGGTCCTCATCCGCGCCGGGGCCCTCGCCGACGAATACCAGGTCCGCGTCGGGATTGACCTCGCCGAAGACCGTGTTCGTTCGCGACTGGCAGAGCGCGCAGCGGGTGCAGGCCTTGACCTCGCCGTCGTCGATCGCCGCCAGGGCGGCGGCCTTGTCGTCGCGACTCATCGACGCCCCGACCGCGGCGCCGGCGGGCGCGGCGACTTCGATCTCCGGCAGCGGGTTGCGGCCCGTGGGAATGAACTGCCCCCCGAACAGTTCGTCGATCGCGACGAGTTGCCTGGCCGCCTGCGTGAGTTTCGCATGGTCATCTTCCATGGAAGCGATTCTACGGAACGTCGCCCTCGGCAGCAACGGTGCGTCCTGTTTCAGGCAGAGATGCGCGTGCCACGCTCAAGCGAAGCTCGGGCGTGCCCCGTCGAGTCACCACACGCCCAAGCTTCGCTTGAGCGTGGCACCCATCGTCTTTCCTGGCAAGCAGATCAGTCCGCCAGGCGCCCCGCGAGCCCCTCGTCGGTGACGGCGTCGATGTGAAGCGTCACGATGCGGCCGGTCAGGTCTTCGCCGCCGCCGTCGAAGCGTACGGTGAGGTACCGGTCGGTCATCGCCTGCCGCACGCTGCCGGGCCGCCCACGTTCAACGAGGGCCTTCATCTTCTCGCCGACGAACAGCTTGCGATATGCCCGAGCCGCGGTCGCCTCTGTCTCGGCGAGGGCGGACATGCGGTCCCTCACGACAACCGCCGGCGGGGTCTCGTCGCGATACGTCCAGGCGGCGGTGCCCTCGATGGCGCTGAACGGGAAGGCGTGGATCTTCGCAAACCCCGCCTCGCGCGCCACGTCGAGCGTGGCCGCAAAGTCGTCGTCCGTCTCCGACGGGAAGCCGACGATGATGTCCGTCGTGACCGCCGGGCGATCGAACGCCGCCCGCAGCCGCTCGACGGTGGCGCGAAACTCATCGGCCGTGTACTGACGATTCATCCGCCGGAGGATGCGCGGCGAGCCGGACTGCAGGGGCAGGTGGAAGTGCGGTGCGACGTTGCCCGCGTCGCGGCAGGTCTTCAGCAGTTCATCGGTGAGGTCGCCGGGCTCGAGGCTGCTGAGACGCACGCGCCACAACCCGTCGATGCTCGCGACCCGACGGACGAGATCGGGCAGTGCTGACGGCGTGTCGTCCCACCGCCGCCGGATCGCCGTCTTTCGCCCGTATGCGCCGAGGAAGACGCCCGAGAGCACGATTTCTCGATGCCCGGCCGCGACGAGTTGGCGGCATTCCGCGACGACCTCCTCGACCGGGCGCGACCAGACCCTCGCCCGCGTGTAGGGCACGATGCAGTAGGCGCAGAACGCATCGCACCCGTCCTGAACTTTCACGAAGGCGCGTTGATGACCGGGAAAATGGTCGATCGCCGCGAGCCCTTCCGTCGCATGCGCTCCGCCCCGCACGGCGGCGGCGCGACGGGCGGCGATGGTCTCGGGCGTCGCGCAATCGGCCTGCCCACCGTCAGCCGGCTGCGGCGTGGGATGTCGCAGCCGCCGGGCGATCTCCCTTACGCGTTCCGCGACGTCGCTGTGATGTCCGACCACGAAGCCGCGGTCGGGCCCGACGCCCACCGACGCCAGCACGTCGGCGATGCGTCGCCCGTCGTAATCGCTATAGCATCCCGCCACGAGCACGGCGGCGTCCGGGGCAGCCCGCAGGGCCCGCCGAATGGCCTGACGGCTCTTCCGCATGGCCGTCGCGGTCACGCAACAGGTGTTGACCACGACCAGATCCGGCGTACGGGCGTCCGGGAGGTCGGTGAACCCCGCCTGCCCGAGTTCGGCCGACAACGCGGCGGCATCGTACTGATTCACCTTGCAGCCCAGGGTTGTCATGGTGTAATACATGGATAGAAACCGCAGGCGGGGGCGCCGCCGGGAATTCGGATTCTTGACGGAACACTTGTTGCCGTCCGAATCGGAAGGTCGTATTATAGCCCCCGAGTTGCAGTGCAGGTAACCAAGTCTTCCGGACCGACGGGAGCGCCTCGTTCTCGTGAGTCCGAGGGCGCTGGTCGTTCCAGCCGAGGAGTGCATATGGCGACAGCGAAAACCGCATGGGGCATCGACATCGGGCAGTCCGCCCTGAAGGCCCTGAAGCTACGCAACGTCGACGGACAACTCCAGGTCGACACGTTCGAGATCATCGAACACCCCCAGATCCTCTCCCAGAGCGACGTGGACAGCCGCCAGTTGATCCGCGCCGCGATGGAAACGTTCCTGTCCCGCAACAACATCGGCGGGTCGACCGTCGCGGTGTCGGTTCCGGGGCAGACCAGCCTGACGCGTTTCGTCAAGCTCCCTCCCGTCGAGCCCAAGCGCATCCCCGACATCGTGCGCTTCGAGGCCGAGCAGCAGATCCCCTTCCCCATCGAGGAAGTGATCTGGCGGTGGCAGACGTTCCATGACCCCGACAGCCCGGATGTGGAAGTGGGCATCTTCGCGATGAAGCGCAGCGACGTGGCCGACTCGCTGGAACACTTCACGGACGTCTCGCTGAAGGTGGACATGGTCCAGATGGCGCCGCTGTCGCTGTACAACTTCATGGTGTTCGACGAGCAGTGCGGCGAGGAAGGCGCGACGTTGCTGGCCGACATCGGCGCCAACAAGACCGATCTGGTCGTCGCCGACGGGCCGCGAGTCTGGACGCGAACGATCCAGATCGGGGGCAACAACTTCACCGAGGCGCTCGTGCGGGCATTCAAGCTCTCCTTCGCCAAGGCGGAGAAACTCAAGCGATCCGCCGCCACGAGCAAGTACGCCCGCCAGGTGTTCCAGGCGATGCGGCCGGTCTTCGCGGACCTGGTCCAGGAGGTCCAGCGGTCGATCGGGTACTACACGTCGCTGCACCGCGAGGCGCGGTTCAAGAAGCTCGTGGGCCTGGGCAACGGCTTCCGCCTGCCCGGGCTGCAGAAGTTCCTCGAGCAGAACCTGGGCGTCCCGGTCGCGCGGATCGACAGCTACAACAATCTGACGCTGTCGTCGGACGCCAACGCGCCGCTGTTCAACGAGAACATCCTGTCGTTCGCCGTCGCGTACGGCACGGCGATGCAGGCGATGGCACTCGCGGCGGTCGACACAAACCTCCTGCCCCAGGAGATCGTCCGCGAACGATTGTGGTCGAAGAAGCGCGTGTGGTTCGCCGCCGCGGCGGGGCTGATCCTGCTGGCACTGGCCGGGCCGCTGTACCGCGCGTACGCCGATCTGGGCGCGCTGAGCAAGGACGACGCCGTCGGACAGGTCCGGGACATCATTCGAACGATGGAGAAGGACCGCAAGGAGTACATGGGCCTGCGCGACAAGGGCACACTGGAGGTCAAGCAGATCGACACGTACGTCCAGTTGTACGCCTACCGCGACTTCTGGCCGTCCGTACAGATGGTGATCTTCGAGTCGATCAAGGCCGTCGCGACGGACCAGACCGCCTACGCCGGACTGGGACGGGACCTCGAGAAGAAGCAGCAACTGGAGGCCACCAGCGCGACTGGCTCGGCCAAAGACAAGGCCGCTGCCGCCGCGGCGCTGCCAGCGCTCCAGGCGAAGATCGACCGCTTCGTTAAGAAGCCTCGCAACCGGCGCAAGGTCGTCCTCATCGAGAAGCTCGAAGTCTTCAATTACTTCAAGGACATCGAGAAGCAGGACGCCGCCGAGATCCTCAGCGGCAGGAGCAAGCCCGGCGACGAGGCGCCCGGGAAGGATGCCAAGCGAGGCTTTGCCATCCTCCTCGAGGCCCGCACGCCGCTGTCGCGGGATGAGACGAATTCAATGTTGACGCAGTTGCGCCAGAGGGTCGAGCTTCTGACGGAGAAGAAGGAGGAGCCGGCCATCTTGGCCGTCAAGGAGACGCTACAGAGCAGACGAGATGTGCGCCACTGGAAGATAGGGGCGCTCAATGGAGGCACCGCGGTCTTGGCTGACGGCGACGCGGCATACTGGGTGAACCGCGACGGGAAGGTGTTGGCGGGCAACGGTACGGCAGCGACTTGGTCGAAGGGCCTCGAATTTGCGGGGGCCGGGATCGACATCAACACGATCACGGCTGCAGCCACAGTCACAGCTAAGGAGCTCAGCAAGTTCCCGTCGATCAGCATCGTCGGGAAGGCGAATGACTTCGCCCCGCCCCCGACGCCGGCGACGGCCGTGCCCGGGGCGACTGGCGCGGCAGCGCCGACCGACGCGACGGGGCTCAACGACCCCCTCCTGCCGAACGAGACGATCGTCAATGACACGCGATTCCGGGTCTGCTGGCTGGTGGCCATCGAAAGCGACGGCCTGCCCGACACGAAGCCGCGCAAGGACAACCCGTAACTGACTGGGAGAACCTGCCCATGGAGTTCGTGCGTAAGAACCTGTTCCTGATCATCCTCGGCGCCATTGTGCTGGTCGTCGGCGGGGCGATGATCTTCATGAAGCTCGGCGCGGACGATGAGACGGACCAGAAGGCCGCCCTGCGGACCGGGGCGTCGGGGTCACAGGCGCTGCAGAACCTCGCGCGGGGCAAGATCAGCCGCCTGCGCGTCGAGGCAGAGAAGACCCGCGTCGAGACGGTCCAGGGCGCCGCCAAGGAAGTCGCCGAAGCCTGCATCGAATGGAACCGCAAGAATTACCCGGTCCTGTCAGTGACCCCCCGCGACGCGACGAAGGCGATCCCGGCCTTCCCCGTCGACGAGAAGCTCTACGAGACGCTCAACCTCAAGTACGACGTGACGCAGACCTACTATAGGGAACTGGTCGCCTTGCTCGAGCCTCTCGGCCGGGCCGTCCCGCCGACGGAAGCGGAGATCGAAGACGAGGCCATCACCCAGACGAAGATCATCCGCGATCGCCTGAAGCGCGAGCGGCAGCACGCAATCGCCGCGGGAAAGGAACCGCCCCCGGATCCCGGCGCGGGCACCATTGCCGCCGAAGCCCGGAGCAAGGCCTCGGACGTCGTGCGACTCAAGAAGGCCAGCGGCGGGATGATCTACGCCTCGGAGAGTTCCCTGGACGTGGTCTTCCCGGACCCCGACCCCCTGGCGTCGTTTGAGAAGCTCTGGCAGGCCCAGGTGAACCTGTGGGTCACGCGGGATATCCTGGCCGCCATCAACGCTGTGAACACCACGGCCACCGAGGGCGTCGCCCGCAAGGACGTCCTGACGTCGGGAGTCAAGCGCCTGCTGAAGATCGACATTCAGGACGAATACGTGGTCGGCAAAGAGGATGCGAGCGCGCCCGTCGGGAGAGGCCGCGCCGCCCGAGCGGGCCTGCCCATCATCCAAAACCTCACCAAGAGGGTCTGCACGCAGCAGGCGGACGTGATCCATTACAGTTTCACGGTGATCATGCCCACGAAGTACGTGCTGCTGCTGCAGAAGGAACTGATGGACCGCAACTTCCACACGGTGCGAGGGGTCAAGATGGCCAACGTGGTCCAGGGCCCCGAGGACCTGCACTACTACGGGACCGACCCGATAATGGAAGTGACCATCGAGGGCGAACTGCTCCTGCTGACCGCATGGGAACGCGGCACGTGGGACAAAGAGAGCAAGACGTGGACGCGCCCGGCGCTCATGCCGAAGCAGGTGCTCGCTACGCTCCACACGTCGTCCCTGCGTGCGGAAGACCGCATGCGAACGACCGAGAAGTAGCGTGTCCGGGCGCAATTGCGAACGACACGAACATGGAAACCACAGGAACCTGAGGAGTTCGGCGAATGGCCAAAGCCGATGACGTGAGCTTCCTAGAGAAGCACGTGGAGAAGATCGTGCTGCTGGTGTGCGTGCTGCTGCTGGCGTACGCCACGGTGCGATGGGTCGTCTCCTCCCCGCGCGAAGTGCGGATCGTGCAGCCATCCGGTATGGGCGACCAGGCGGTCAGCCCCGACCAGGCCGATGCGAAGCTTCTAGCCGCCGCGAAGGCGATCGAAGCGCGCGTCAAGGACGAGAAGCCCCCCGACCACACGCTGCCCGAGTGGATGAAGGACGTCCGGAGGCTCCAGGACCGGTCCATCCCGCGAAGGGCGGCCGCCGACGTCGGCATCGCCCGGGCGCCGCTGAGCACCCCGGGCATCATCGATGAGCCCGACCCGGTCAGCCTCAAGCTGGTTCAGGGCAAGCTTCAGACGCCCGGCAAGCCGGCCATCTGGTCGGGGCTGGTGCTGCCCAAGGCCCTACCGGGCAACGACAAGCCCAATGACGTGGTGGCCGTCACGGGAGCGGTCGTATTCCCAGCCAAGAAGATCCGCTCCGACTGGGGCATGCTGCTCCGCGACATCGCCGCCCAGGCGACCATCGCCGCCGTCGGCGTGGAGGTCGAAGCCCTAGAGCGAAAGGCGGACGGAACGTGGCCGGCCAAGGGGCGCCCCGTGAAAACGGTTGCCAACATCGAGGAGCCCGCCCCGCCGATTCCCGCCTACGACGGGAGCAACGCCGAGGCCGTGCAGAAGGCGGTGGAAGGCGCGGCCACGGCGGAGATTCTGGCCAAGGTGATCCAACCGGAGTTCTGGGACATCTGGAACGCCCGGACCCAGGCGTGGGGGCCCTGGCAGGTGAACCTGCCCAAGACGCCGCTGTCAGGGACGACCCTCCAGCAACAGGTCGACGCGGGCGGGGACCTGCTGGTGTGGTTCCACGACGTCTCGGCGGCCAGCGGCAAGGAGTACAAGTACCGCGTGCGCCTGGTGATGGTCAATCCGCTGCTGAGCTACGATGGCGAGTTGAAGGCTGAGTTCAAGGCCGACGCGAAGGTTCCGACAATCACAACGGACTGGAGCCCACTCTCGGACCCGGTGTCCGTCCGGAAGGAGACCAAGTTCTTCCTGGTCGGCGCCAGCGATTTGACGGGCAAGGTACGCGTCTCGGTCTATACGCAACGACTGGGACAGTGGGCCAACAAGGCCTTCCAGGTCACGCCCGGGGAGTCGATCGGCGGGAAGGTGACCGTCCCCCTGACGCACCCGGCCACTGGAGAAGTCGAGAAAGTTACGGTCGACTTCTCCACGGGCGCCACGACGGTCGACTTCGACTTCACCCGCCAGATTCCGACCGGTCGGCTGCTCAAAAACACGACCGCCATGATCTACCTGGACGCGAACGGCGATCTGCAGACGCGAATCCTCGACGACGACAAGAGGAAGGAGCGGAACTGGAAGGCCCAACAGCAAGCTCCCCCGCCTGCCAAAGCCGGAAAGCCCGGGGCGAATGCCCCCTGAAACACCCCGAACAATCGCCTGATTTTCCGCTTGCAATAAGCGCCGGAAGTGACGTATTCTTGCGGCCCAGAAGGACTTCCCGGATGCAGGAATTCCCTCATCCGCCTGATTTGGGATGTCCGACGATAGAGTAGGTAGAGTCCGTAGCGTCAGGACTTGCGCCGGTGTGTGTCTGGAATGCCGACCCGTTCGGCAAGTCGGACTCCAGCCATGCCGCGCCGGTCGGTCGCACACAATAGCAACTGCATGAGATGTCTTTTTGAAAGGAGTCTCCCTGTGCTGCATACACGCTCCCTTTCGCTGGTCCTGGCGGTCCTCATGACCGTCGCTGTTGTCTCCCAAGCCACCGCGCAAGACGCCGACGCCGCCAAGGCCAAGGTTCTGCTCCGTCAGGGCGTCAGCCAGTTCAATGCCATGAACTACCGCGCGGCGAAGGCCACACTGCTGCAGGTGGACGCTTCGGCTTTGGCGGCCGCGGACAAGAAGACGCTCAACGACCATCTCAGCAAGGTCGATTCGGCGATCAAGAAACAGGCCGGCGCCATGGAGGCGTTGCGCAACGCGGAGAAGGCGCTCAAGGCCAACGATCTCGCTGCCGCCGAGAGCGGCTTTGCCGCCGCCGCGGCCAGCGAGTATCTGCATCCGCAGACCCGTAAGGACGCCGAGGCGCAGCTTGCGCTGGTCAAGAAGCGGGCGGAGATGGCTGCCGCCGCCGACAAGGCTGCTGCCGATAAGGCCGCCGCTGCGGCCAAAGCCGCCGCCGACAAAGCAGCCGCCGCTACGGCGAAGGCTGCTGCCGATAAGGCCGCCGCCGACAAAGCGGCCGCCGCTGCGGCGAAGGCTGCTGCCGACAAGGCTGCTGCCGACAAGGCGGCCGCCGACAAGGCCGCCACGGTGGCCGCCGCGGACAAGACCTCTGCCCCGAAGCTCCCCGCCCCCACGCCGAAGCCCCCCGTGGTCGACAACAAGGTCAAGGCCCAGTCGCTGCTGGCCGCCGGCAAGGCCGCGCTGGACAAGCAGCAGAACGACGCCGCCCTGCAGTACTTCCAGAAGGCCCTGGCGCTCGACCCCGAGAATGACGACATCCGCAAGCAGTTGAACTTCGCTCGCGGGCTGGTCGGCACGACCGCCGAGGCCGGACCCATCGGACGCCTCGAGCGCATCCGGCGCATCCGGCGCCAGGAAGCCAACGTCGAGTACGACAAGAACATGAAGCGCTCGCACGAAGCCCTCGCCGGCGCCGAGGCGGGCTTCGCCGACGCCGAGGCCGCCGTCCGCCACGCC
>CAZEJA010000036.1:1151-13030 GCA_964512215.1 uncultured Planctomycetaceae bacterium | reverse complement strand
ACGGGGCCGATGTCGCCGAGGCCCAGGATGGCCGTGCCGTTCGTGACGATGGCGACCTTGTTGGCGAGGTTCGTGTAGGTGCGGGCGAGCGAGGGGTCGGCCTCGATGGCGCGGCAGACGCGCGCGACGCCCGGCGTGTAGACGATCCGCAGGTCGGTGTTCGAGCGGATCGGCACGCGCGTGTGCATCTCGCAGGCGCCGCCGCGATGACTCTCCATCGCGAGATCGACCACGTCCAGCACTTCCGCGCCGCTGACCGCGGCGGTCGCCTCGCGGATGGCGTCCATCTGCTCGTCGCGCTCGACGAAGACCTGCACGTCGAAGACGAGTCCGGCCGCCTCCTGGGCGATCTTCTGCACGTCGCCCGCCCGTCCGCCGGCGTTGTGAATCGCGCCGAGCACCCCCGCCAGCGTCTCGCCTTCTCCGTCCACGTGAACGCACAGCCCGTACACCACGTTCTTCCGAAATCTGTCTTGCAGCGCTTCCAGGGAGCCCATCTGACCGCCCATCCGTTCTGAAGGAATCGAAACCCGGCCCGTCCGCGGGCCGGTCGAGCGGAGATTATACGCCCCCGCATCCGTTTTGCCAAAGGCGGCTTCTTGTTCCCGGTGGACTTGCTGCGTTATGATGCCCGCTTGCGGATGCAAGGAAAGGTCGTCATGGCAGAGAAGGACCAACACGACGCCGGGCGGGAGGGCTACTTCGGCGCCTTCGGCGGGCGGTTTGTGCCCGAGACGTTGATCTCGGCGCTGGAGCAACTTGCGCGCGAGTTTGAGGCCGCTCAGGCGGACCAGGCGTTCGTCGCGGAGTTCGAGCGGTGCCTGCGCGAGATCGCGGGGCGTCCGAGCGAGCTGTACTTCTGCACGCGCCTGACGGAGCTGCTCGGCGGGGCGAAGGTGTATCTGAAGCGCGAGGACATGAACCACACCGGCGCCCACAAGATCAACAACACGCTCGGGCAGGCCCTGCTGGCGCTGCGGATGGGCAAGCAGCGCATCATCGCCGAGACCGGCGCGGGGCAGCACGGCGTGGCCACGGCGACGGCGGCGGCCGTCTTCGGGCTCGACTGCGACGTGTACATGGGCACCGAGGACATCCGCCGGCAGGCGCTGAACGTGTTCCGCATGAAGCTGCTCGGCGCGCGGGTGGTTCCCGTGGAGTCCGGGCAGCGGACGCTGAAAGACGCCACGAACGAAGCGATGCGCGACTGGATGGGCAGTTGCGAGAATACGCATTACATCCTGGGCTCGGTCTGCGGACCGCACCCGTTCCCGGTCATGGTCCGTGAGTTCCAGAGCTGCATCGGGCGCGAGGCGCGGCAGCAGATGCTCGACGTCGAAGGCCGCCTGCCGGACGTGGTCGTTGCCTGCGTGGGCGGCGGCAGCAACGCCGCGGGCATCTTCGCGCCGATGATCGACGACGCCGACGTGGAGATGGTCGGCGTCGAGGCCGGCGGGCGGGGCCCGGACCTCGGCCAGCACGCGGCGACGCTCTGTACGGGCTCGCCCGGCGTGCTGCACGGGAGCCTCAGCTACGTCCTGCAGGACGACGACGGGCAGACCGCCGAGGTGCACAGCGTCTCGGCCGGGCTGGACTACCCCGGCGTGGGCCCGGAGCACTCGTACTGGAAAGAGACCGGCCGCGTCCGCTACACGTCCTGCACCGACAACGAAGCGATCGACGCGCTGGTGGCGCTCTCGCAGGCCGAGGGAATCATTCCCGCGCTGGAATCCTCGCACGCCGTCGCGGAAGCCATGAAGATCGCCCCGAAGCTGGGCAAGGACCAGATCGTCCTGGTCAACCTGTCCGGCCGCGGCGACAAGGACTGCAACGAGATCCAGGAGATCCTCGCAAGACGGGACGCGGAGGGGACGTAGAACGGCCAGGCGACACAGAGAGACAGAGAAACAGAGGGGATGAAGAAACGGCAGAAGAAGAAGCGACAGAGGAAAGCAGAGGGACAGAGAAAGCGATATGGTTGACGGGGTGGGCGAGAGATTCCTGGAGAAGTACTACCCGCATCAGGAATTGACGGACAAGATCATCGCTGCGGCGATTGAAGTGCATCGGGAACTGGGGCCGGGGTTCCTGGAGCAGATATATGAGAACGCCCTCGTGATGGAACTGACGGACCGGGGGCACGATGTGGCCCGGCAGACTACGTGCGACGTGACGTATCGAGGCCGTCTGGTCGGTCAGCACCGGCTGGATCTGCTGGTCGACGATACGGTGGTCGTGGAACTGAAATCTGTGGATGCACTTGCCGCACGACACTGCGCGCAACTGCGAAGTACGTTGAAGGCGGCCGGGAAGCGCGTCGGCCTGCTGATGAACTTCAACCAGAAGACACTGGTGGACGGACTGCAGAGAGTCATCAACTGAGCGAGAAGCTGTTGCTGTTTCCCCTCTGTTTCTCTGTCCCTCTGTGTCGAAACAAGAAGAACCAACCCATGGCAGGACTCGACGACAATCGACTGGTCAAGGCGTTTGCGGAGCTTCGGGCTGCGGGGAAGCAGACGTTGATGCCGTTTCTTACGGCGGGGTATCCGGATTTGGAAACGACGGAGGCGCTGCTGGCGGACTTTGAGCTGCGAGGGGTGCGGGTGTGTGAGATTGGCGTGCCGTTCTCCGACCCGATTGCGGACGGGCCTACGATTCAGGCGTCGTACACCGAAGCTCTCGCAGCCGGCGTGACGAGCGAGAAGGTCTTCGAGATGGTGAAGCGGTACCGCGCCACCGGCGGGGAGTTGGCGCTGGTGGCGATGGTGAGCTATTCAATCGTCTACCGTCACGGCGTGGAGGAATACCTTGCCGCCGCGGGCGAGGCGGGGTTTGACGGGTTCATCATTCCCGACCTGCCTCTCGACGAGGCGGAGGGCTTCGAACGGCTGACCGCGGCGGCGGGGCTGGCGAACGTCATGCTCATCGCCCCGACGACGCCCCCCGAGCGGCGGCTCGAGATCGCCAGGCACAGTCGCGGCTTCATCTACTTCATCTCCGTCCCGGGCATCACGGGCGCTCGCGATCGACTGCCCGAGTCGACCATCGAAGCCGTCGCCGAACTTCGCACGCACACCGACACGCCCGTCTGCGTGGGCTTCGGCATCTCCAATGCCGCTACGGTCGCCCACGTCTGCGAGGTTGCCGACGGCGCGATCGTCGGGTCGGCCATCGTCAAGCGGATCGGCCAATCGCCCGACGCGTCGCGTGAAGAGATCGTCGCGGATGCGAGCCAGTTCGTAGGAGAGCTCCTCTCGCCGCTGACCTGAAGGGGAGTTGCGGGCTCGTCCTGGTACCCATCACGGCTGTCCGGGATGAACGTGTCAGCGCCTGTCTGGCTCAGGTCGGGTACGGGGGGTATCGTTCCGCGGACCGAACAGCTTCTCGGCCACGCTCTTGCCCGATCCGTCTGTGCGCGACTTAAGGTAGGTTGGGGTGTAATCGTCGGGTTGCCACCCTGTCGCTGGCTTGGTTGGGATCTTGTCGTCGGCGAAGAGAGGGTGGTCCCTGGTCGGACTGATCCTGCCGACAGACAGGCGCGTGTACGGCCAGGGCGGCAGCGCGGGTGCGGGCCGTTCGCCCTCGATCACACAGCCCTTGTCCCGTCCGCCCGCCACGTCCTGGAACCGCCGCTTCACACCCGCCCCCCAAGCCATCTGGAACACCTTGATGTTGTCCACGTTGTCCTCGAATCGGAAGACCCGTGACGTGTCATAGACAGCGCAGTTCCGGATGGTTGCCCAGGCGCTACCCAGCGTGCCTCGACAACGAAAGCCCACGTCGTTCTCGATCAGCACGCAGTCGTCCACGACAGCCTGGTGCTTCTCCTTCAGGTTCAGCGCCGCGCCGTTGCTGATCTGTCCATGCCCCCAGCCGCGGAAGATGCAGTTGCGGAACGTCACTCGCGGGCGATTGGCCTTCTGCCAGCCGGTCTTGGCTACCTTGCTGTCCCAGCCGTCCTCGCCGGGCCGCTCTCCTTTCTTGAAGCCCGCGCAGTCTCGATCCAACGGGCCGGTCCACAGCAGGCAGTGCTCGACCAATACGTTGTCCCACACGCCCTTGCGGGCAGGGTCGAACTGAATCGCGTCGCCACTCACGTAGGCGATCTCGCAGTTGCGAATGGTGATGTTCCTCGGCCTGTCGGTGATTCCGTGGGCGTCGTGCTGGTCGTCGAACGTGCCGGCCAGCAGGTGGTGGATCGTGCAACTCTCGATCAGGATGTTCCGCCCGTTGACCTCGATTCCATCTCGCCGGCTGTTGCGGATCGTGCAATCGCGCAGCACGACGTTATCGGCCGTAATCTCGACCAGATCGTGATTGCCGAACCGCCCGTCGACCACGATGTTCTCGTAGACGCCGGGCCTGGTGATCCGAAGGCGGTCGACCACGCGGGCCCCGGTGCGAGCGCCGACGGGCCCAACCAGGCCGGCGAGGGAGGGACGCGAATCCGGATCCGCGGCCCGGAGTGGTGTGGCCGGGGAGAACAGAGCCAGGCCGAGGGTGGACGCCATGGCGACAGTGACTGGACGCATGCCACTATCATAGTCCGCCTGGGAAAGGGTGCAACACGTAGCCCACTGTCTTGGGAGGGGCGCCGCCGGAGGTCAGGCCGTCTCGTGCACCGGGCGGCGGGACCTGTCGCGGGGACGTCCGGGCAGGGCCGTCAGCATGGCGTCCACGCAGCGGGGGTCGAACTGCTTGCCGCGCCCGGCGGCCAGTTCGCGGACCGCCTCCGACGCGTCCAGCGGCTCTCGGTAGGGCCTGGCGCTGGTCATGGCGTCATACGCGTCGGCCACGGCGATGATTCGCGCCAACAGCGGAATCTGCTTGCCCTGGACCCCCAGGGGATATCCCGCCCCGTCCCAGCGTTCGTGATGGTGACGGATGGCGTCGAGTGCGGGCGCGACCAGCGACGCCCCGGCCAGCATCTCCACCCCGTCGGTGGGGTGGCGGCGTACGATCTGCCACTCGGCCTCGGTCAGGGCCTCGGGCTTGTTGAGGATCGCATCCGGTGTGGCGATCTTCCCGATGTCGTGCAGGCGGGCGGCTCGATGCAGATGCCCCAGCGAGTCGGCCGGCAGACCCAGACGCTGCCCGACCGCGATGGCCAACCTGGAGACCCGCTCGCTGTGCCCGCGGGCGTATCCGTCGCGGGCCTCGATGGCGTTGGCGAGCGTTTCGAGCAGTTCCACGTTCGTCCGCTCGCTGCGAGAGGTGGCCAGCTGGTTGCAGACGACGATAGCGGCGGCTTCGCAGATCCGCCTCAGGGCGAGTTGATCTCCGCCGGAGAAGTCCTCTCGCGCACACGGCTGCGTGACGCTCAGCACGCCGACGGGCGTATTGCCCCACTGCAGCCCCGAGACCAGCAGGGGGGCGGAGACGAACGCCTTCGAGTCGATCGGCAGGTCGGCTTGGATCTCCGAGCCGTCTCTGTAGTGGATCGCCTGTCCCCGCTCGAAAACGCGTCCGCAGATCCGCCCCCCGACGGGGATGCGCGTGGTCCGAACCACCTCAGCGGGCACGCCGACGGCGGCGGCGATGTACAGGTGTCTGCCGTCGGCATCCGGCAGCATGAGAGACACGCGTTCGGCTCGCAGATGTCGGGCCGTCGTGCGAACGATGTGATCCAGGCACGCCTGAAGGTCCCCGATCGGTGAGAGTTCTCTGAGAAACTCGTGCTGCTCCAGCTGTTCAGCCCGCAGTTGGGGCAGGGGCGCCGCGCCGTCATCACCCATGGCGGGATACGCACCGATTCGGATCAGCGCGACGCAGGCGCCCACCCATGCGAGGATCGACCCCGTTCGCATCACGGGCCCGCCGATCCACCAAGCCGCCGCGCCGATGGCCACGCACAAGCTCAGCAGCCCGACAACGACGGCGACCGTGCGACAGGCGCGCAGACCGGGCAGGCTGCACCCGCGACACCGCGCGAAGAGCGTCACGCGCAAGTCCCGGCAGATCAGGCACTGCGAGTTGCCTCCGGGGCCCCCGCTGCGGGTTGCCTCGACCGAATCGTTCCTCGGCGTGTTGTTGTCGGCTATGGAATCCATGGGGCCTGCGGTCCCCAATCAGTCGACGGTCACGCGGCATCACGCCCGTGCCGTCTTCGGGGTTTCTCCGTCTTTTCCCACTTTCGGCAAAGTAAGGTAGTCACCTGAATAAGGACACACGTTTGTTGTCGTATCCGAGGCGTCCGTTGCAGTGGGAAGGCAGGCGTGGCGGTGTGGGCGGGGCTAGGGGTAGGCAGCCTGGCAGGCTGGAGAGTCAGGAGTCGCGGCGTTTCGCGGCCGCCTGGAGTTCCATCTCGATGACTCTGCCCATGCGGCGCCAGCGTTCGTAGCGGTGCTTGATGAGGTTGTCGATCGGCACGCGGCGGAGTTCGCGGAGCGTGCGGACGATGTGGCTTTCGAGGTTGTGGGCCGCCTCGCCCGGGTCGCGATGAGCGCCGCCGAGGGGCTCGGGGATGATGTCGTCGACCACGTCGAGGCCCTTGAGGCTGCGGGCGGTGAGCTTGAGCGCCTCGGCTGCGTCGGGGGCCTTCTCGCCCGTCCGCCAGAGGATAGCTGCACAGCCTTCCGGCGTGATGACGGAGTAGTAGGCGTATTCGAGCATGGCCATCTTGTCGCCCACGCCGACGCCGAGGGCGCCGCCGCTTCCGCCCTCGCCGATCACGACGCAGAGGATGGGCGTCTGGAGGCGGCTCATCTCCAGCATGTTGCGGGCGATGGCTTCGGCCACGCCGCGCTCCTCCGAGCCGACGCCCGGATAGGCGCCCTGCGTATCGATCAGCGAGACGACCGGCAGGGAGAACTTCTCGGCCAGCTTCATCACCCGCAGGGCCTTGCGGTAGCCTTCCGGATGGGCGCAGCCGAAGTTGCAGTCCATCTTCTCCTTGGTGTCGCGCCCCTTGTGCTGGGCGATGATGCCGACCTTCTCCGTGCCGACCCGCCCGAGCCCGCAGCGGATGGCCCGGTCGTCGGCGAATCGCCGGTCGCCGTGAAGTTCCACGAAGTTCTTGACGATCCGCTCAATGTAATCTCCGGCCAGCGGGCGGTCTGGATGGCGGGCGACCTGGACGGTCTCCCACGGCGTGAGGTCCTTGTAGGTCTTGCGGAGCAGGGAGACGTACTGCGACCGCATCTCGCGGATCTCGGCGGAAAAGTCACGGCGCCCCTTGATCTGGTCGGCCTCGAGTTCAGCGATCTCCCGGCGCAGGCGCAGAATCGCCTTCTCGAAGGGAAGCTGGAAGCCGCTATCCTCGCTGTTGTTCGTCTGCCGGGCCATGTCGTGTGTATAGCAAGGAAGGACGCTCGGGGCGTCCTTCACATTCCTGCGCACGTAAGCCTATCAATCGGCGCAGGTAATGCAAGGAAAATCCCCGCCTCGCCGGCCGCGCCTTGCCTTGCGGACGGGGAGGCGATGCCCTAAGCTTATCGGCCATGGCGGACAGACCTCTACAGCACGTGACGATCGTCGGCGTGGGCCTGCTGGGCGGCTCGGCGGCGTTGGCGATCAAGGCCAACGACGCGAGAGTGAAGATCGCGGGCGTGGGCCGGCGGCAGTCGTCGCTGGATGCAGCCGGGGACGTCGGCGCCATCGACACGTCCCATCTGGATGCGGGCGAGGTCGTCGGCAAGACCGATCTCGTGATCCTCGCGACGCCCGTGCAGGCCTTCGCTGCGCACCTCAAGGCGATCGCGCCGAAGTTGCGGCGGGGGGCGGTGGTCACCGACGTGGGCTCGACCAAGGCGCGCGTGGTCGCGACGGCTGAGCGAATTCTCGGTCCGGGCGGCCCGTTCGTCGGCAGTCATCCGATGGCCGGCAGCGAGCAGAAGGGCGTGGGAGCTTCCCGGGCGGACCTGTTCACGGGGGCGACGTGCATCCTGACGCCGACCGCCCGCACCCGTCCGGGTGTGGTGAAGCGCGTGGGGGCGTTCTGGAAGTCGCTGGGAATGCGGACGGTGCGGATGACGCCTGCCGAGCATGACCGGGCGCTGGCCCGCATCTCGCACCTGCCGCACGTGCTGGCCAGCCTGCTGATGATGCTGCCGGAGGATCCGGACCTCGACGTAGCCGCCACGGGGTTCCGCGACACAACGCGCCTGGCCAGCGGCGACCCGGAGATGTGGCGCGACATCCTGACGACCAACCGCCGGGCGGTTCTCCAGGCGATCGACAAGCTGGGCAAGAACCTGCAGGACCTGCGCAATCGCATCGCGCACGGTGACGCCGGACCTATCGAGCAGTTCCTCGCCGATGCAAAGCAGCGCCGCGACGCCACCGTCGCCCGTGACCCCCACGACCGCCGCATTTCGGCGGAGTGAGAAGCGCCCAGCATTCAGCACTCAGCAGTCAGCAACGACAGGTCCGCTCCCTCACAGTCGCGGCTCGTTCCCCTCCCGGCGGGATGCTGTTCCTGCTGTTACTGAGTGCTGAATGTTGACTGCTGATTGCTGAAAGCTCCTCACCTCCAGTCCACGTTCATCTTCCCCCACGGCAAGTCGACCAGCCAGTGCCCGAACGTGACGTACGCGTCCCGCTGCCCGCCCTGCTCGTCCTGGATCGCGACGATCCACGTGCCCATGAGGATCCAGAGCAGTACGAGCAGCCCCACCGTCAGCCCCGCAAGGACGTACGCGCCCGGCGGAAGGTCGAGCAGCAGGCGCCGGATGTCGCGCAGCACGCTCCGCCTTCCGCCATTGCCCCACGCGCCCAGCAGCAGGCGGAACAGGAGCAGCACCGCCGACGGCAGGCCCGCCAGCAGGCAGGCCACCATCACGACGGCGCTGCGACGGTACTCCAGGCGCAGCACCGCGTACCCGTTCCCATCCGCCCAGCGGCGGATCCGCCTGCGGTTGCGGCGGGACTGGCGCGCCGCCAGCGCGACGCCCACGGTCAGGGCGAGCGTGCAGACTGCGACAGTGACGATGATGGTCCAACTCATCGGTGCGTTCCTTGGGTCAGGGCGGCATCAGGCGTCGGTCAGGCGCCGGCGGATCTGGTCGGGAGCGACGTGGCGGATCAGGAATTCCTTGCGGGGGCTTGTCTGGCCCGCGATGAGGACCACGTCGCACCGGTCGACGCCCAGGGCGGCGGCCAGCGTGCGGGCGACGGCGGCGTTGGCCTTGCCCTTCTCGGCGGCCGCGGACGTGGCGATCTTGACACAGTCGCCCAGCACGCTCACCACACGGTCGCGCGAGGAACCGGGCACCACCTTCACCGCAACGGCCGTCCCGTCGGACTCAGCGCGCAGTTTGACGTCCTCGGCGCCTTTCATGATTCGCTATCTTGACGCCCCGCCCCCGAATCGCAAGCAGAAACCCCGCGCCTGCCAGTAACTGTTCTCTGCCGAAAGGAATAGCAGGGATGAACGCAGATGAACGCAGATACGGCATGCTTGGCTGTTCAGTTCATCCAGGTCTGAGATGCCTTCTCTTGGTAGGACATGTCTCCGGCGCAGAAGGCACCCCTCGCCTCCTTCCCACCCGCGTTTATCTGCGTTCATCCCTGCGAACAGAAAGGGCCAGGCAGAAGTCACTCCAGCATGCCGCTGCGCTTGGCGTATTCGAAGACGCCGCCGGCGGCGATGATGTCGGCTACGTCGCCCAACGGACTCAGCGCGTATTCCGCGCCGGCGGAGAGGTCGCGGAGGCTGCAGGCGTCGACGTCCACTTCCACCTCGCTGCCGGTGGCGATCTGCTCGATGAGGCGCTGCGGCGTTTCGAGGGGGACGAGATAGCCGCCGTTGATGCTGTTGCGGTAGAAGATGCGGGCGTAGCTCTCGGCGATGACGATGCCGCAGCCGGCCTCCGCGATCGCCAGCGGCGCGTGCTCGCGGCTGGACCCGCACCCGAAGTTCCTCCCGCCGAGGATTACGGCGAACTCGCTGCGGAATTCGCTTTCAGCTACGAACCGCACGCCTCCGTCGGGCAGGCCGGACTCCGCGATCGGCACGCCCGACATCGCGTACATGCCGAAGTACTTCCGCTCCTCGGCGTCGGCGGGGTTGTAGCTCAGGAATTCCGCCGGAATAACCTGGTCCGTGTCGATGTTGTCGCCGACCACGAACGCCTTGCCTCGCACCACGTTGCCCATGTCATTCACCTCTGCCCGCGGAGGGCAGGCCTTTTCGAGTAGCAAACGTCCGCGAACATTGTATAAAGGGAAGCCGAAAAGGAAAGGACTCACATGCCCGGGCATTTCGCAGACCGACTACTCGCCGCCATCGACGACAAGGGTTCGCCCGTGTGCGTGGGGCTGGACCCGCGCTTCGACCGCCTGCCGGAGGAACTGACGGCGGCCGAGCCGATCGAGGCGATTCGGACGTTCTCGCGGCAGTTGCTCGAGGTCGTCGCGCCGCTCGTGCCGGCCGTCAAACCGCAGATCGCGTACTTCGAGGTCTACCGCGATGCGGGGATGAAGCTCTACTTCGAACTCGTCGAATACGCGCAGCAGTTGGGGCTGCTCGTGATCGGCGACGTCAAGCGGGGCGACATCGGCTCGACGGCCGAGGCGTACGCGGACGGGCACCTGGGCGCCCCGGGAAGCCCCGACGCCGTCACCGTCAACGCCTACTTCGGCGCCGACGGGCTCGCCCCGTTCGTCAACGCGGCGCGCGACGGAGGGGGCGGGCTATTCGCGCTGGTTCGCACGTCGAACCCGTCGGCGGCCGACGTGCAGGACTTCACCGACGCGGCGGGCAGGCCCTTCTACGAACACATGGCCGAGCAGATCGCAGCGATCGGATCGGGCGAGGGGCTCGTGGGCGAGCGCGGGTACAGTTGCGTCGGCGCCGTCGTGGGCGCGACGTATCCCGACGAGGCCCGGCGCCTGCGCGAACTGATGCCGCAGCAGGTCTTTCTCGTGCCCGGCTACGGCGCGCAGGGCGCCACGGCGGCGGACTGCGCCGCGTCGTTCAAGTCCGACGGCACGGGCGCGATCGTCAACGCCAGCCGGTCGGTCATCTACGCCCACCAGCGCGACGAATACGCCGGAATGGACTGGAAGCAGGCCGTCGCCGCGGCGGCAGAGGCCTTCGCCGCCGACATTCGCTCGGCCGTCAACTGATCGGACCCGTCGATGCCTCGCAAGCACAGCAACGCGCAGCTCTTCGCCCTCCGGGAGGCGCCTCCCGCACAGGTCGAAGTCGCCGGGCGCCGCTATCGTCTGGTGCGTGTGTTCAAGCACGACTTCTACGCGGCGACGGCTTTGTATGAACTCGACCCCGCCGGCGGGCAGGCCGACGCCGAGGCGATCCGGAAGATCGTCGTGAAGTTCGGGCGTACGCAGCCGCTGTGCGGATTGGACATGAGTTGGTACGGGCGACTGCTGCACGCGCACGAGAAGGCGATCTACCGGGAACTGAAGGGCGTTCGCGGCGTGCCTCGCTGGGTCGGCAGCGTCAGCGAGACGGCCTACGCGATCGAGTACATCGAGTCGCGTCCGCTCGACCACGATCCGCCACCCCCGAAGGGCTTCTTCGACGAGCTTCGGAAGATCTTCGACGAGGTCCACGCTCGCGGCGTGGGGTACTGTGATTCCAACAAGCGATCGAACATTCTGGTCGCGAAGGATGGGCGCCCCTACCTGATTGACTATCAGATCTCCATCCGGCGTCGCGACGACTGGCCCCGCCCGCTGCGAACGATCATCGCCGCGGCCGTCGAGTACATGATCAAGAAGGACTTGTACCACCTCTACAAGCACAAGCGCCGCATCAGCCCGGACGAGCTGACGCCGGAAGAGGAAGTCCTCTCGCGTCGTCCCGGAGGCCTGCACGGGCTGCACCGGCGGATCGCCAAGCATTACCGGAGCATCCGGCGCCGCTTCCTGAGCCGCCAGTACGATCCCAAGCACAACCAGAAGTCCACCCAGCAGAC
>CAZEJA010000036.1:0-1141 GCA_964512215.1 uncultured Planctomycetaceae bacterium | reverse complement strand
GAACTCGCCCAGCGCCGAACTCGAAGACCACCACCAGCCGGAAAAGGCCACCTGGCGGAAGACGGACGGAGCGGAGAAATGATCGCGATGGTCCTGGAGGCGATCGCGCGGATCGAGACCTCGCCCCTCAAGCGGGTGGAACTGCCCGATCCCCAGCCGGGCCCGGGTGAGATCCGCATCCGCGTGCGAACCTGCGCGATCTGCCGCACCGACCTGCACGTGATCGAGGGCGACCTGCCTCCGCAGAAGCTGCCCATCATTCCCGGACATCAGATCGTCGGCGTCGTCGACGCGGTGGGGGAGGGCTGCTCGCGGCTGACTGTCGGGCGGCGCGTCGGCGCAGCGTGGCTGCGACATACCTGCGGGGCGTGTGGCTTCTGCACCTCGGGGCGGGAGAACCTCTGCGAGGCCCAGCAGTTCACCGGGTATCACGCCGACGGCGGGTACGCCGAGTGCGCGGTCGCGCCGGAGGACTTCGTCTACGAACTGCCCGAGGCCTTCAGTGACGTCGAAGCCGCGCCGCTGCTGTGTGCGGGCATCGTGGGGTACCGTTCGCTGAAGCGCGCGGAGCTTCCCCGCGGCGGGACGCTGGCGATCTACGGGTTCGGGTCGAGCGCGCACGTGATCATGCAGATTGCGCTGCACCGCGGCTGCGAGGTGTACGTCGTGACGCGCGGGGAGAGCCACCGGCAACTTGCCCGGGACATGGGGGCTGCGTGGGTCGGCGAGCGGGCCGACGACCTGCCCGTTCGCACGGACAGCGCGATCATCTTCGCCCCCGCCGGAGAACTCGTTCCGCAGGCGCTGGAGAAACTGCAGAAGGGCGGCACGCTCTCGCTGGCCGGCATCTACATGACGCCGGTCCCGCAGATGGACTACGAGCAGTGCCTCTTCCACGAACGCACCATCCACTCCGTCGCCGCCAACACGCGCAACGACGGGCGCGAGCTGCTGGCCGAGGCGGCGGAGATTCCCCTCCGCCCGCATACCACGACGTATCCGCTCGAAGACGCCAACCGGGCTTTGCAGGATCTCAAAGCCGACCGCCTCAACGGCACGGGGGTGTTGGTCGTGAGCCACTAGCCACTACCTGACAACTGCCAACACATCGTGGACCGATTTTACTGCCAACACATCGTAG
>CAZEJA010000035.1:0-13141 GCA_964512215.1 uncultured Planctomycetaceae bacterium | reverse complement strand
CGTCGTCGCCGATGAACTTCACGCCGCGCGGGGCCTTGCTTTCGCAGATCAACCGCACGCCGTCGGCGTAGGCGAACTCGAAGCGGTACTCCCGGGCGGTGTTGAACAGCCCGTCCTCGGGGAACTTGCCCCAGCCCTTGGCGGATACCGGGCCCGTGCGATCCGTGCCGTTGCCCCACTGGGCGAGATCGATGATGTGCGCCCCGCGGTCGGTCACCTCGCCGCCGGACGTGTCCAGGATGTAGCGGAAGGTGCGGTGAACGCGGTATTTCGTGTACGGCTCCCAGGGCACGGGGCCCAGCCACATGTCGTAGTCCAGTTCCGGCGGCACGGGCATGACCGGCTGGGGACCGACATGCGCGTGGGTGACCGGCATGTTGATCTGGATCGTGTGCACCTTGCCCACGCGCCCGTTGCGGGCGAGTTCGCAGGCGAAGCGGCTGTTGCGGCGCGACCGCTCGTGCGTGCCCGTCTGCAGAATGCGCCCGTAGCGCCGGACCGCCTTGCGGACGGACCGGCCCTCGTCGACGGTCATCGTCAGGGGTTTCTCGCAGTAGATGTCCTTGCCCGCCGCGGCCGCGAGGATGGTCTGACAGGCGTGCCAGTGGTCGGGCGTGCTGATGACCACCGCGTCGATGTCCGGACGGGCGAGCAGGTCGCGGAAGTCCTTGTGGACGTCGCAGCCTGTGTAGTCGGCGCGGCTCTCCTTGGCGTAGGTCTCCTCGACCTTCTTCCTCGCGGCCCCGGCGCGATAGTCGTCCGCATCGCAGATCGCCATCACCTGCGCGTCGTCGAACTGGAGGAACTGCTGCATGTTCTTCGTTCCCCGCCCGCCGACGCCGATGTGCCCGAGGGTGATCCGGTTGCCCGCCGCCGCCCGTCCGGCGCTCCCCAGCGCCGACGACGTAATCACATACGGCGCCGCCACCGCCGCGGCAGCACCTTTCAGAACCCGCCGCCGAGAGAGTCTCTCACCCGCTTTCATATCCACGCTCCCACCCCGCCGCTGCCGTTCGCCGTTCGCCGTTCCCTAATCGCTATTCGCCAATCGCTAATCGCTCTTCCCCGTCTTCACCGTCACCTTCGGCGGCACGGCGTAATCCTTCCACACCCGCTCCGCCGTCTTCGCATCCACCTTGCCATCGTGTACGTAGTACCGGTATCGCGAGACGTATTCCTTGCCCGGTTCGATGGTCCACTCCCCCACCTGCGACGGGCAGAAGCAGAAGTACGGCATCTTCGGGTGCAGCCGCACGTGCTGAGGGGCGCGGAAGTTCGACGGGTGACACAACACCGTTGCCCCCGCGAAACGCTGCTTCGTCCTCACCGGCCCGGAGGCGTCGCACCACCGCGCCCGTGTCTCATTCCCATCTGTTCGCGTCTTGCCCTCGGAGGTCAGGAACTGCACCTTCTCGCCGTCCCAGCCCCGCGCCCCGCGGAACGCCATCCCGCCGTAGAAGTGCTTCGGCAGCACCAGCGGATCGTTCGTGGCGCACCGCTGGGCGGATGTGATCTCCCACAACCAGTACCCCTGCGCGACTCCCCCGACGTTCCAGATGCGAACGTCCCACGTCTCCCGCAGCACGACCGTCCCCGCTTGCGGTTTCGCGCCCTTGCTGTCGGTGACGTCGACATGCTCGTGCGCCGTGCGGAAGCTCGTATACACCGGACCGGTCGTGTCGGACAGGAGCTTGGCGGTACGAACCCGCCCCGTGCCCTTGTGGATGTTCCAGAAGTCGATCTTCCTGTCGCGGAAGGTCGTCTTCGTCCAGGCCATGAACACGCCGTCCTGGTGCAGGTGGTCGGGCGGGAAGACGTCGGTGACGACCCCGCCGCCGGGCGAGCAGACGGGATGGATGAACCCGCTGCGGGAGTAGATCTTCTCGATGCCCTCGGGGACGGGGATGGGGGCGTGGTGGTAGGTCAGGACCTTCGCTTTGTCGCGAAAGACCTCCAGCACCCGCCCGCTCTCGCGCATCTCGAAGGGCGAGCGGGGCGGCGCCTTCGTGCCGACCAGCGCCATCGGATCGACGGGGAGCACCGCGAAGTTCCGCTTCGCCCCGGCCGGCGTCTTGCCGCCGAGGATCCACCACAGGCGCAGCGGCTTGCCTTCCGGCGACCGCTCGACCTGCGAGGGCACGTACACCACGCCGGTCGCGGTGATCTCGACCAGGCCGAGCTTCTTGTGCTTCGCCAGGGCGCCCAGCTCGAACGACACGGGCGTGTCGATCCGCTCCGTCTTGCCCGCCTCGACGACGGCCACCGCAACGGCATCGACGGAGACCGGGCCTTTCCCCGCGGGCCCGGCCCCGGCGCACATCGCAACCGGGACGAGGATGCCGACCGCAACAGCTCGTCCGAACGTCATGCCGCGCCTCCTCACGAGGTCCGTGCGTTCTCCGTCTACTTCGCCAGTTCCGCCGTCTTGGCGTTCCAGTACTTCACGCACTCGGCCATGTCCGCGTCGAGATTCCGCTGGTCTTCGTACTCGATGGAGAACACGCCCTTGAAGCCCTGGCGCTTCAGTTCTTTCAGGATCGCGTCCATGTTGCAGACGCCCGTGCCGAAGGGCACGTCGTGGATCTTCTCGCGCTTGGGCTTCTTGGGCTTCTTGCCCTTCGCGGCGCCCTTCTTCGGCGCCGCCGACGTGTCCGCCATCGTCATCGCGGCGCTGCCGGACTGCCCGGGCTTGTGGGCGATGTCCTTGATGTGCATGCTGATGATGCGCTCTTCGAGTTTCTTGAGGCACTCGACGGGATCGAGCCCCGATCGCGACCAGTGGCCGGTGTCGGCGCAGGCGCCGATGCGCTGGGACCGCCCCTTGCAGACGGCCAGAACCGCCTCGGGATTCCAGTACTTCGAGGGCTTCGGGTGGTTGTGGATCGCGACGTTGATCTTGTATTCCTCGCACAGCTTGTCGATCAGGTCGAAGGCGTCCGCAGGCGGCTCGGCGACGAGGGTTTCGATGCCCATCTTCTTCGCGAAGTCGAAGTACTTGCGGCAGTCGGCCTCGTCGTTCTTCAGGCGGACCACGCCGTAGCAGACCAGCTTCACGTCCGCAGCCTTCAGCTTGGCCTGGACGGCCTTGACCACGTCGTCGGACATGTCCGGACCGGTCGTGGTACTGCCATGGTCCTTGCTGACCTTCTGCTTCGTGTAGGCCTCGATGTAGTGGATGCCCAGCGCCGAAGCCTTGTCGACGGCCTCGAAGAACGTCAGCGCCCGGTACGTGTACGCCTGCACGCCCAGGCGCCAGCCGAGCTTGGTCTCGGCGATGTGCTCCTTCTTGGCGCTGGGCCCGCACGAGCCGCAGCCGGCCGACGCGACGTTCTGCAGCGCCGGCAGCATCACGGCGCCCGCGACGAGCAGCACGACGGACATCATCACACGCTTCATGGTCTCACTCCTTGCTGGGAGGCCGATCGTCCGCCGGGCCTCCGGGTCGTTTGGGAAACACTCCTTGTCCGGGCCTCATTGTACCTTTCGCCCGAGCGCCATCGCAATGTGACCCGGGCGCACGCAACGGAGGTCTCTCCTTCCTGCCCCGCCGCTTCGGCGGGGCACGAGCCTGAAATGGTACCCCCCTCGCCCCCCGCTCCGCAAGGTCGCCGGGGCAGGTGTAGAACAAGCGGGAATGGAACGAGCCGCGATCCCGAAGGACCGCGGCCCGTATTCACGACGTTGTGTCCGCCCGGGCTACTCAGCGTCGGCGGGGCCGGCTTCCGGCGCCGCTTCGGGAGCTTCCGCCGGGGCGGCTTCGACGGCCGGGGCGGGTGCCGCTTCCGGCGCGGCAGCGGCCGGGGCGCCGGTAAGATTCGGCACGTCCACGACCTTGCCTTCCAGGCCCATCTTGGCCAGGACCGCATAGACGACGAAACCGACGACGAAGGAGTACACGCTCGCCGGATGCCACCCGGCGATCAGTTCCTTGCCGATCAGGCCCGTTACGATCGAGTTGTTGCAGATGCCGACGGCGAACCCGATCAGCCACGCCGCATACCCGGGCACGGAGACGCCCGCGCGGGGGCCTGCCCACTTGCGTCCGGACAGGAGATAGTCGGCTGCCATCGCACCCAGGACGGGCCCGAAGGACGCGCCGATGAGCCCAAAGAACGGGGCAAGGTTGCCCGCGACGCCCAGAGCAGCCAGCACGATGCCGACCGTCACACCCGCGAGGGTAATCGGCACGCGGCTGTTGGGCTTGCCCAGCATCGTCGACAGGGAGTTGCCGATGATGAACGCACAGAAGCACGCGGGCGCGACCGAGCCGATCGCGAAGACGATCAGCATGATCTTGCCCAACCCGGGGGAGACGATGGGGAGCGCCCCGCCATACGTGTAATTGACCAGGTCGCCGTAGGACGCCTTTCCACCCGCCAGATCGCCAAGCAACTTCCCGTGGGCGCCGGCAACTGTAAGAGCCGCCAGACCACCTGCGAAGACGATCACCAGCCCCACACCGGTGAACCCGGCGTACCAGACGTCCTTGGTGTTGCGGTTGGCTGTACAGAAGTCCGCCCCGGCGGCGCCCGCCGTCGCGAAGAAACCGATGACCATGGCGATCACCAGGAAGGTGCCTGCCAGCTTCATCCCACTTACGACACCGCTTTCACCTTCATCCAGAGTGAGTTTGGCGGCCGTGATCTTCGCAAGGTCGGCGGGATTCTTTGCCACCTGCTGTACCGCCTTGTCGATCTCCTCCGTGCTCTTTCCAGTTACTTTGCCCGCGTCTGAAACGATCTTCTGTTCCGTCTCGACGACCTTCGCAGCTGCAAAAGCTGTTTCAGCAGACTCGGCGCGATCGTAGTCGCCCAGGTAACCGATCCCCGCGACAGCGCCGATGATCAGCATGATGATGATGACGATCGGGAAGAACGTGGAGACGGCGGCGACGTACTTGAGCCCCTTGGCGCCCAGGAAGGCGAATGCGTAGCCCCAGACAACCGTGGTCAGGACGAAGACGATGTCAAACTTGCCTCCCCCGCCGTACATACTGACGGCGTGGGCGTCCTGCCCGATGCCCTTGAGCACCATGTCCGCAGCGTAGTAGGTCGCCACGGAGTACCAGCCGATCTGGAGGACACCCATGAAGAAGCCCGGCAGGAAGTAGCCGCCCTTCGTCCCGAACGTGCTGGTCCCGACGACGTACAGCGGCAGCCCGGTCTTCATCCCGAGAATGCCCGGGACAGCGTAGAACAGGACCACGGCGATCACGCCCGCGGCAATCAAGGCCATGATATAGGAGGGGATCCCGAACATCCCCAACGCACCGGGGCCCTTCCCGGACCCGGCGAGCTGATCGAAGAACGCGATCCACAGGAAGATGCCTGCGTACGCCTGGGCGGTGTTCTTGAACCAGGGCGCCCTGTTTGTGGCTGGATTCGGCTCAGCCATCGCCAGGTACGCCGGTATCGATCCGTTTGCCATAAGCGTGCTCCTTTATTGGACAAGGGAACCAGTGAGCGGACAGACCCGAATTACACGAAGTGACCGAAAATGTACTCCGCCTGTATCGGCCCTGCAAGGGTTTCCGCTGTATTCTTTTGCCTGCACAGCACCTGCGCCCGTGCGAATGGTAGCCAGGAGCCGGTAGTCGGTAGTCGGTGGCGTACGTCATCGGGGCCTTTGGCAACACCCGAGGGTACCGACCGGGCAGACCCGTTCCCGCGCTCCTGGCTCCTGGCTACCGACTACCGCTCCGCGGGGCGGATGTCCGGGCGCGGCTGGGCGCGGACGTTCATCCGGATCGAGTACAGCGACTTGCGGGCGGTGATGAAGAGCGTCTTGCGGTCCGGACCGCCGAAACTGGCGTTGGCGGGGCCTTCCGGCGTGTCGATCTCCCGGATCAGCTTGCCGGCCGGGCTGTAGACCCAGACTTTCCCAGCCGTCAGGTACACGTTGCCCCGCTCGTCGATGGTCATCCCGTCCGACCCCTTCTCGCAGAAGAGCTTCTTGCCCTTCAGCGTCCCGTCGGGCTGGATCGCGTAGACGAACGTCTTGCCCCCGCCGTGATCGGTGATGTACAGCGTTTTCCCGTCGGCCGTGCCGATGATGCCGTTCGGGCGGACCATGTCGTCCACGACGCGGATGACCTTCTTGCGGTCGGGCGAGATGTAGTAGACGTGCTCGCCGTCCTGGTCGATGTTCTTGTCCCGCCCGTAGCGCGGATCGGTGAAGTACATGCCGCCTTTGGGGTCGATCCACAGGTCGTTGGGGCTGTTGAGCTTCTTGCCCTTGTAGGCGTCGAGGATGACTGTGGTCTTGCCCTTCCTGTCGGTGCTCGTGACGCGCCGGGCGCCGCCCTCGCAGGCCAGCAGGTTGCCATCCCTGTCGAAGAACAGCCCATTGGACCGTCCCGACTGCTCGCGGAAGGTCGTCAGCTTGCCGTCCACCGACCACTTGTGGATCCGCTCGTTCGGGATGTCGGAGAAGTAGACGTTCCCCGCCGCGTCGGCGGCCGGGCCTTCGACGAACTTGAAGCCGCCCGCGAGTTTCTTGACCTCCGCGCCCGAAGCGACAACGTCGGTCGTCTTGCCCGCCTGTGTCGCACACGCCGCAGCCGTCAGCGCCACGGCCGCTACCAGGATGATCTGTCGCGCGTTCATCTTCATCTCTCCTGTCCAGGGGTTGTCAGGATGGGTTCGACGTGTAGGCGTGCCCGTCGTCATGCGACTCGCCGCCGTGTTGGTGCAGCACGCCCTCGGCTACCATCGGGTTGAGGAAACGGGCCCGCAGGCTGTCGGGATGACGGTTCAGCAGTTCGCCCAACTGCGCCGCCGTCAGGCGCCGCCCCTTGCAGACTTCCAGGATGATCTGCCGCGTCTGATCGGTCGGAATCCGCACGCCGTAGTAGGAGGGCCCCGCGATCCGCTCGAGGATCTCCCGCTGGTCTTCCGGTATGTCCCGCAGATTCGACAAGCCAGTTCCTTTCGGCCGCAATCCCGAAGTGCCCGAGATCATACCCCCCTCCGGGTGCCACCTTCAAGCGGAGTCCCGACGGTACCGGGATGGAGACGGGTGCCGTGGCTTGTCCCGCAGGGGCAACCACGTTGTTCCCGCGCGCCGGCATCGTGGTTGCGGCCTGCGGCCGCACCCCACGGCACCCAGTCGGGATCGTCGCGCGCACGACGGCAGACACCGAAAGACAGCGGAACCCCGACGACCGATATGCCTACCCCACAATCTCCAGCAGGCGTTCGGTCAGTTCGATGTGGCGCTGCTTCTCGCGGAGCAGTTGCTCGACCTCTTCGCGCGTGGACGGGTCGGCGGCGTCGGACGCCCACTCGGCGTACAAACGCACCGCTTCCCGCTCCCGGTCGAGAAGCTCTTCAAACTGTTCGGCAAGCACGGCCTCTTCAAACATCCGCAGTCTTCTCTCGCAATCGCTTGGCCAGCAGCTTCACCTGGGTGCAATGCGCCTCGGTGCCGAGCTTGAGGGCTTCCAGAATGGAATAGACCTCCGCCCGCTGCTCGGCGTCGAAACACTCGGTGTGGGCGACCTCGTCGGACGTCTCGCCGATCTTGACGGCAAGCTGTTCCTCGATGTACGTCATCGTCAGCTTGCCATCCGTACTGTCGGCCTGAGCCCCAGCCATAGCCTTGTGCCTCCGCCCCTGAGATCCAAAGACAGGAACAACCGCCAATTCACGACAGGTCCACAGGCGTATTATCACGCGCCGCGGGGCAACCTTCAAGCCCCGCGACAAAGGAATCTCGCACTTTCTTCGCGGGGTCCCGGACCGCCGACGCGCGGCTTGTTCGCGCGGCGCCGCTCTGCTATCCTGAACCGGCGCGACCCAGGCACAGGAACCTTCTCTCCAGCCCGGAGGATTCATCCCATGACCCTCTTCCCGTTGCGACACACCACCGCGAAGTCATCCCTGCTCGGAACCTTGGTCCTGCTCCTGATCGTGGGGGCCGTCGCGCCGCCGGCCGCCGGAGACGACCAGGCCCTCGCACGGGAGATCCTCTCCGGCGCGGGTGTCTCGGGCGGGCTCGTCGTCCACCTGCCGTGTGGCGACGGCAAGCTGACCGCAGCCCTGCGCGCCAACGACCGCCTGCTCGTTCACGGGCTGGACGCCGACGCTGCAAACGTTTCTGAGGCAAGGGCTTATGTCCGCTCGCAGGGATTGACCGGACCCGTGTCCGTCGCGCATCTGGCGGGCAGCCGCCTGCCCTACGTGGACGGGCTCGTAAACCTGCTCGTCGCCGACGATCTCGGGGCGGTTCCGATGGCCGAAGTCCTGCGGGCCCTCGCCCCCGGTGGCGTTGCGTATGTCCGGGCCGGCCGCGCGTGGAAAAAGACCGTCAAGCCCCGCCCGGCTGGTATGGCCGACTGGTCGCATCACATGTACGACGCGACGGGCATCGGGGGCGGGCCCGACACGCTGGTCGCCCAGCCGCGGAGCATGCAGTGGAAGGCCGGCCCCGAGTACAGCCGCAGCCATGAAAACATGTCCTCCGTCAGCGTCGTCGTCTCGGCCGGCGGACGGGTGTTCTCGATCATGGACGAGGGACCGCTCGCGTCGATCTACCTGCCGTCGAAATGGTCGCTGACGGCGCGGGACGCGTTCAGCGGCGTGCGCCTCTGGACGCTCCCGATCCGCACGTGGCACGCCAGCCTGTTCCCGCTCAAGAGCGGGCCCCACCAGGTCTCCCGCCGCCTCGTCGCCGGGAGCGACCGCGCCTACGCCACGCTCGGCCTGCACGATCCGGTCAGCGAGATCGACGCCGCGACGGGGGAGATTCTGCGAACGTACAAGGGGACGGCCTACACCGAGGAACTGCTGCTGACGGAGGGCAAGCTCATCGTGCTGGTCAACGACGACGGCCAGGCTCGGCCGTACCAGGGCAAGACCCCCCCGAGTCGCCGGCGTTTCCGCCTGCCGGAGAACACGATCGCGATCCAGGCGGATCGTTCCGTCGCCGTCATCGATACCGCAACCGGCAAGACCGTCTGGTCCAAGCCCCAGGGTGCCGTGGTTCCCCTGACGATGGTCGCCGCCGCCGGACGAATCTACCTGATGGTCGGCGGGACGCTCCGCTGCCTCGATGTCGCAACCGGGCAGGTGGGTTGGGAAACGCCCGTCGTCCCCAAGTCGCCCAAGGCAGGCACGTCGCACAGCCCGACCGTGCTTGCCCACAAGGGCATCGTCTACGCCGCGATGGGCGGGAAGCTCAACGCCTTCGACGCCGGCAAGGGCAAGGCGCTGTGGTCGGCGCCGTGCGCCCAGGCGGGCTACAAGGCGCCCGCGAGCATCTTCATCGTCAACGACCTGATCTGGGATGTGAGCGTCGGGGGCGAGCCCTACCGGCCGGGCAGCGACCCGAACAAGATCAACCGCTTCTACACCGGATTCGACCTCCGCACCGGCAAGGTCCGCAAGAGAATCCCCGTCTCCGGCAAGCACGGTTACGCGATCATGCACCATCGCTGCCACGTTCCCCGCGCGTCGGGGGTGAACATCATCACCAGCTTCCCGGGCATCGAGTTCTTCAACGTCAAGACCGGCGCGGTCACGCACGACAGTTGGATCCGCGGCGCCTGCCTCTACGGGTTCATGCCCGCCAACGGGATGACCTACGCGCCCCCCCACCCCTGCGCCTGCTACACGCAGGGCAAGTTGACCGGCTTCTGCGCCGTGGCCGGGGACCGCAAGAAAGCGCGGGCGGCACGCTCGATGTCGGACCCCCTCCAGAAGGGTCCGGCCTACGGCCGAATCCTCGATCCCCAATCCTCGATCCTCGATCCGAAGGATTGGCCGACCTATCGAGGAGACGCGGCACGGAGCGGGAGCACGAAGAATGCGGTACCCCTGAACGTCAAGCCGCTGTGGGATGTGAAGATCGGTAACGGACTCAGCCAGTGCGTGATCGCCGGCGGGCGGGCGTTCGTGACGACGGCAGACGATCACACGGTCCACGCTCTGGACGCCGCGAGCGGCAAGCGGTTGTGGCAGCACACGGCCGGGGGGCGGGTGGACTCGGCCCCGACGCTGCATGGCGGCATGGCGATCTTCGGGTCGCGGGACGGAACCGTGACCTGCCTGACGGCCGACAAGGGCGAACTGGTGTGGCGGTTCCGCGCGGCACCGACGGAGGAGCGATGCGTCGCCTACGATCAGGTGGAGTCGGTCTGGCCGGTCCACGGCAGCGTGCTGGTGCGGGGCGATGTTCTCTGGTTCTGCGCGGGGCGCTCCTCGTTCCTCGACGGCGGGCTGCTCGTGTACCGGTTGAATCCCCGCACGGGCAAGGTCCTGTCCACCACCCGGGTCGACTCCCTGGCGCCAAAGGACGAACAGCCGCCCATCACGTCGACCATATACGCGCGCCTGGACATGGAAGGCGCGAAGAACGACGTGCTGTCCGCCGACGGGGAGCACGTCTTCATGCGACACTGGGCGTTCGACGCGACCGGCAAGAGCGTCGAACAGAACATCGATCACCTGTTCTCGCCCACGGGCTTTCTGGATGCGTCGTGGTTCCGGCGCACGTACTGGATCTACGGGCGAATCTACGTCTCCGGCGCCCAGGGCTGGGCGCGGACCGGGAACACCCGCCCCACCGGGCGGATCCTGTCGATCGACGAGGATCGCATCTACGGATTCGGGCGCAACTTCTACCCGCCCTCGCCGGGCAACGCCCACCAGATGTACCTCCAGGGCGAGCAGGAGATGTTCTTCGCCGCGGCCCGAAGTGCGAGCGAGGCGCCGGCCGCACCGGACGCCGGCGCGAAGCGAAAGGGACGCGGCAAGAAGCCCAAGACGAAGGCCAAGCCCGGCAGAAAGCCGGTTCTCTGGTCAGTCCCCGGCGACCTGCAGGTGCGCGGGATGGTGCTGGCCGGGCAGGGCAAGGACCAGCGCCTGATCGTCGCGGGTGCCAAGGGCGATTGGGTCACGTCCCCCGACGCCTACGAAGGCAAGCTCGGCGCCGTGCTGCGCGTCCTGTCCGTCGAAGACGGCAAGACGCTGGCCGAGATCAATCTGCCCGCCCCGCCCGCTTACGACGGCATGTCCGCGGCGGATGGGAAGCTCTACCTCACCACCCGCGACGGGCGACTGATCTGCCTGGGCGGACGGTAGACGGGAGAGTCACAGAACAGCCCGGAGCGAACGCGGAGGAGTCCGTTCCGCTCCCTCACGGTCGCGGCTCATTCCCCCTGCGCCGCCCTCGGTCCCTTGGTCCCTTAGTCCCTCGGTCCCGATCCCCATCTGCGTTCATCCGCGTTCATCCCTGCTAACGCTGTTCCGGCACCCCGACTCGCGCCAGGGAAACAGAAACGCCGGACGTCCCGAAGGACGCCCGGCGTCGAAGAGGCCTGCCCGGGACTGGATTTGAACCAGCACGAGCCGTTAAGCTCACTAGGCCCTCAACCTAGCGCGTCTGCCAATTCCGCCACCCGGGCGGGGTACAAGCATCCTAAGGTAGGCCCCGAACGCCTCGGTGTCAAGCTCTTGCGGTCCCGCGGGGACGTTTTCCGCGTTCCCGGGGGCAAAAAACGCGTTGACTTCGCAGAAAGTCTGAACGTACAATTAGTGATTCTACCACTCTGTGTGACGATATCCGTGTAGCTTGCCTGCGGGAGGTCCGTGCATGGCCGCCGATTCTGTAGATACCAGTATCAAGAAGATCATCGCCAAGGGGAAGAAGCGCGGGTATCTGACCTACGAGGAGATGAACGAGGACCTGCCGGACGAGGCCGTCTCGCCCGACAAGCTCGATTCGCTGCTCATGACGCTCGATGAAATGGGGATCGAGCTGATCGACGAGATGGAGGCGGAGAAGCGCCGCGGGTTCGCCGAAGAGCCCGAAGGCAACGGCAAGAAGAAGAAGTCCAAGCGCGACGAACTCGAGCCCGTCTCCAAACGCATCGACGATCCCGTCCGCATGTACCTCACCCAGATGGGCGAAATCCCCCTGCTGACGCGCAAGGAAGAGATCGATCTGGCCAAGAAGATCGAGATGACCCGCATGCACTTCCGCCGGCGGCTGCTGGAGAGCGACTACAGCATCCACCAGGCCACCGACATGATCACGCAGGTCCACCAGAGCAATCTGCCCTTCGACCGGACGATGAAGATCTCCACCGCGGAGAACCTCTCCAAGGAGACCGTCACCGCCCGCATGCCCTGCAACCTCGGCACGCTCGACCGCGTCGTCGAGGCCGACCGCGCCGACTGGGACATCGCCAACGCCAAACGCGTCAGCGCCGCGAAGAAGAAACGCGCCGAACGGCGCCTCTGGCGCCGGCGCCGACGGGCGGCCAACCTGCTGGAAGAGATGCCGTTGCGGACGTCGAAGATTCAGCCGCTGATGAAGAAGCTCCAGCATATCTCCGACAAGATGCAGCAGCTCAAGCGCTCCGCCGCCCAGGCGGACACCAGCGACATCCCGCCCGAAGACATCGAGGTCATGCAGGAGGAACTCGAAGGCCTGACCGACCTGGTCCTCGAGCAGCCCCCCGTGCTCCGCAAGCGCGTCAAGGCCATCCACAAGGTCTTCAACGATTACGAGCAGGCCAAGCGCGAGCTGTCCGGCGGGAACCTGCGCCTGGTCGTGTCGATCGCGAAGAAGTACCGCAACCGCGGGCTGCCGTTCCTGGACATCATCCAGGAGGGCAACACCGGGCTGATGCGGGCGGTCGACAAGTACGAGTACCGCCGCGGCTACAAATTCTCCACCTACGCGACGTGGTGGATCCGCCAAGCGATCACCCGCGCCATCGCCGACCACGCGCGGACCATCCGCATCCCGGTCCACATGATCGAGACGATGAGCCGCCTGCGGAACATCTCCAAACGCCTCGTCCAGCAGCTCGGGCGCGAGCCCACCATCGAGGAGATCGCCACCGAGGCGGGCATGACCGTCTCCGAGGCGCGGCGCGTGCTGAAAATCTCGCGCCATCCGATCAGCCTCGACCGGCCCGTGGGCGACAGCGAGGACAGCTACTTCGGCGACTTCATCGAGGATGAGACGGCCGAGAACCCCGTCGTCAGCGCCGGAACCGAGATGCTCAAGGACCGCATCGAGGACGTGCTCAAGACGCTCACCTACCGCGAGCGCGAGATCATCAAGCTCCGCTACGGCATCGGCGACGGGTACACCTACACGCTCGAAGAGGTCGGGCGCATCTTCAAGGTCA